>DAIDJT010000066.1 GCA_027451265.1 Bacteroidales bacterium
TGTACTGGTAATCCCAATAGGATGCCTGAAGGACTAAGTTTCCTTAGAATTAATTTGAGTTGCTACCCTGAACTATTGAACGGTTATTTTTCTTTTCCCTCATCTGGTGAGGGTTTCAGAATATCATAAAAAGAAACAAGAGGTCGATTTTAACCTCTTGTGCCTCTGGGTACCCGGAGCGGGACTTGAACCCGCACAGGCATTACTGCCCACTGGATTTTAAGTCCAGCGTGTCTACCATTCCACCATCCGGGCAAAGGACAGTGTAAAAACCATCATTTCTGTTCCCCCGGATGGTGGGCTCCCCTGCAAGCTGGCTGCTCGCTAAAAACACCCACCGGGTGTTTTTTTTACGCTCACCCCTACCATCCGGGCCAGACAAGTCTGAAAGTCTGAAGGTCTCAGGTCTTATCGTCCTGGAATCTGCCGGACCATGATCTTTCAGATGGTTGTGCAAATATAGGATATGTAAATTATATTTACGGCAGTCAATTATATTTCCCGGCTTAAAACCAGAACCTCATGAACCACACCAGTACATTTGCCTGTGCCTTAATAACTTTGCTGCTGGCAGGCAGCGCTGCGGGACAGACCCGCAAATCAGTCCTGCTTCAATATGACACACAGATTGACAGCATAATAAGCAGGATGACCCTCGAAGAGAAAATAAACATGCTGCACGCCAAACACATGTTCGTGTCGGCTGGCATTGAACGCCTGGGGATAGCAGATATGAAATATGCAGACGGACCGTTTGGCATCAGGGAGGAAATGCAGCCTGACGGCTGGATGCCCTTGGGCTGGGCCAATGACAAAGCCACTTTCTTCCCTACCGGATCAGCACTGGCAGCCACCTGGAGCCCGGAAATAGCATATTCATACGGAACTGCAATGGCAAGGGAAGCACGCCTGCGCGGAAAAGATATGCTGCTCGGACCGGCAATAAATATCCAGAGAATTCCCACAGGCGGAAGAACTTATGAATACCTTAGCGAAGACCCTTTCCTGAGCTCTCAGCTTTCGGTCGGGTATACCCGCGGCGTGCAGGACAACGGAGTCGCGGTCTGCCTGAAACATTACGCGCTGAACAACCAGGAAAACAATCGCGGGACAGTAAATGTGACAGTCGGTGAACGGGCCTTGCGCGAGATCTACCTCCCCCCCTTCCGGGCTGCCGTTGAAGAGGCCGATGCCTACGGCGTGATGGCTGCCTATAACAAGGTTGACGGCTGGTGGTGCGCTGAAAATGACATGCTCCTTAACCGGATACTCCGCGATGAATGGGGATTTGCCGGAATGGTCATCTCCGACTGGGGCGGAACGCACAGCACCGTTAACTCAATAAAAAACGGTCTTAACGTTGAAATGCCGGATAAAAAATTCCTTGGCCAGGCACTGCTTGATTCAGTCAGAGCCGGGATAGTATCCGAAGAAGTAATTGACAGACGCGTCCGTGAGATAATGCGTGTCAGACTGGCCATTAAACCTGTCCCTGAAAATGAAGCAAACAGGGAAATGACCTCTCAGCCGCCTCAGCAGAAGGTTGCTTATGACGTGGCCATCAGGTCAATCGTTCTGCTGAAGAATGACGGAGTACTTCCGCTGAAGCTCACCGGCAAAACGGTGATAGCAGTTATCGGGGCCAATGCCACACAGAAAATGGCCTCAGGCGGACTTGGTGCAGGCGTCAAGGCCCTCTACGAAGTGACCCCTCTGGAGGGATTGACAAAGAAGATCGGAGACAGGGCTGAAATAATATATGTCAAAGGATATGAACCGGTTCAGTACAGCTATTTTGACAGGTTCCGGAAACGGACACCGGAGGAGCTTGAAAAGGAGGCCAAAGCAAGGGAACTGACCGCAGAAAAACTGGCGGAAGAGGCTGTGAGGGTTGCCTCCGGCGCCGATCTCGTACTTTTTGTGGGCGGCGATAACCGGGCTGTGGAAACCGAAGGAGAAGACAGGAAAGCCATATTCCTTCCCTCGGGCCAGGACAAACTTATCACCCGTATTGCCGAAGTGAACCCTAATATAATTACAGTGCTGACAAGCGGCGCCCCCAACGATCTTAACACTGTCAACCCGCTCTCCAGGGCTTTGCTCATCTCATGGTTCAACGGCTCTGAAGGCGGAAATGCGCTTGCCGATGTGCTTACCGGAGAAGTCTCCCCTTCCGGTCGGCTCCCTTTCACGATACCTGTGAAACTTGAAGATTCCCCGGCGTATGCGCTGGGCAACTATCCTCAGACAGACAGAAACGCTGATGTGTTTGCCAGCTTGGTCTCTGACGGTGACAGCACCGGGAAACCACGAAAGGAACAGGCAATGGAACCGGAGAATGATCCTGACAATGCATATTATTCAGAGGAATCTCTCGTGGGCTACCGCTGGTTCGATACGAAGAACATACCGGTGATGTATCCGTTTGGCCATGGCCTCACATATACCAGTTTCGAATACTCGAGCCTGAAAAGCGATAAAAAAACGTACGGGCTAAACGATGTGATCACAATTACCTTTAAACTGAAGAACACAGGCCTTATGTCTGCAGACGAGGTTGTGCAGGCCTACGTACACCGCATTAACCCTTCAGTTGAATGGCCGGAGAAGGAGCTCAAGGCATTTGAAAGGGTAACGATGGCCCCGGGCGAAAGCAAAACGGTAAACATATCAATCCCGGTAAAGAGTCTCATGTACTGGAACGAGGCGAAGCAGGCATGGGCCAATGACCTGTGCAAAACGGAGCTCCTGGTGGGAGCATCAGCCACAGACATAAGACTTCAGAAAAAGATCAGGCTCAGGTGATCATCCCCGGCCTTCAGGCATATCAACTGACATAAAATGGGACAGAGTCCCCGGCTTGCCAGACTGCAAACCGGGAACTCTGTAACTATCCACTGTAAATCAGATTAATTCACCGGTACCGGATCACCGAACCCGGCCTTCTTCAGTCCCTGCATCTGGGTTTTGGCATCACCGGCAACCACGTAGTACATCCTCATTGGGTCAATGTACTTCTGTACCGTCTCATTCACCTGCTCCACGGTAAGCCCCCTCAGATAATCCTCTTCCTGCCTGATGTAATCAGCAGGCAACCCGAAGAAAGTCATCGTGTTCAGCATCCCAAGCTTGGCATCAATCGTTTCAAACCTGAGTGCATTGGCTTTGAGAAGCGAGCCTTTGGTGAAATCAACCAGTTCCTGGGAGACCCCTGCCCTGTACTCAGCCATGATGTCGCGGAATAGCTCCACTGACTCCAGCGTGGCATCTGACCGGACCGAGGCATATGCCTGGAACGTACCGTAATTCTTCTGACCCATGAAACCGGAATAGGCTCCGTATGTGAACCCTTTTTCTTCCCTGAGGACCATAAACAGTTTAGCGCTTGCACCGCCTCCAAGCATGTGATTGGCCACCTGGGCCTTGTAATAATCAGGATGCGTCCTGGGGATGGAGAGATTTCCGATATTGATGACCGACTGCTTGGCATCCGGTACATTGACGAAGTAAACCGCTGATTTCTCAGGTGCAGGCGGGAATGAGAGGGCAGGTATCACCACCTCTTTCGGGGCCCACTTTTCACTCAGCCCTGCCAGAGCCTTCTCAACCCTTGCCTGGTCAATGTCACCTACAATGATGAAATTGGCCACCGACGGTGAGATATACTTATCATAGAATGACTTAAGGTCATCCATTGCAATCGCCTCCACGCTTTCAACCGTTCCGCTGAGGTCAACTGAAAGGATGTTGTCTGCCCCCAGCACAAGCTTGTCATAAGCAGCTCCTGCAACATAATTGGGATCAGCCAGGTTACGCTTAAGGTTGTTTATGGTCCGGGTCTTGTTCAGTGAAAACTGCTCCTCATCCCAGCGGGGTTCAAGCAGCATCTCCTGCACAAGGGCAAGTGTCTTCTCAAAATTACGTGCGAGTGTATTGACAGATACCGTTATCCTCTCATCACTGCAGCCTATATTGATTATGGCACCAAGAAGCTGTATCTCCTCTTCAAGCTGCTCGGGGGTGCGGTTCTTCGTACCCTCGTTGAGCATTGAGGCAGTGAAGCGTGCCACGCCTGGTTTTGCAGGGTCATCAAGCATATGTCCGCCCTCTATCACTATTGAATAAACAACCAGCGGCAGTTCATGCTGCCCGATGCCGTACAGCTTCATTCCGTTCGATGCTTCAGATTTCCATATCTCCGGGAGTGTGATTGAAGGGTCAGGACCCGGAACGGGTGCAACAGAACGGTCAAAACTGCTCGGGGTCTTCTCAATAACCTCTTCTCCGCCAGCCACAACCTCCATCTGGGTGGCCTTGGTAATGTCTTCCTCAACAATACCTGCATTTACTGAGCCATCGGCAACCAGGTTAACCTGGCCCCTGGGTACGAAACTTGTTGCCACATAGTTCTTGCCTTTGATATACCTGTTATAGACATCCCAGACATCATCCATCGAAACCTTTTTCATCATCTCCAGCTCCTCGAGCATGAAATCGGGTGAGCCCGCAAACTCGTTGTAGACTGCCAGCATGAATCCCTTGTACATAACACTGCTCATCTGAAGATAAAAGTTCCTTTCAATGCCGGCCTTGATCCTTTCAAGATCCTTCTCCGTGAATTTCTCAGTCTCGAATTTTCCGAATCCTTCAAAAATTGCCTTTTCAACATCATTCAGACTGGTATTCGGGTTTGCAGTCACGCTTATCTGCAGCTGCCCTGCCAGTTCCTGTGACATGTTATAGGCTGAAACGTTGGAGGTAAGCTTCTTCTCCTTCACCAGCACCTTGTAAAGAGGGGAGTTCTTACCTACACCCAGGAGCTGTGCAAGCACATCAAGGGCATAAGCGTCACTGGTGTACTGCTGGGCCACCGGGTAGACCATTGTGTACTGCGGAGCCCTGGCAAAACCATCCTCATGGTAAAGCTTCTTCGTCTCTGAAAGGGTGACAGTCATCGGCTCAGGATCCTTAAGCTCTTCTCCTGCAGGTATCTCACCGAAGTACTTCTGAATCATTGCCTTCACTTCTGCAACATCGTAATCACCTGACACAACAAGGGTTGCGTTGTTCGGGACATAAAACTTTTTATGGAACTCCTTCACGTCGTCAACGGTCGCATTCGCGAGGTCGGCCATCTCCCCTATCACATCCCAACTGTAAGGATGACCCTGGGGATAGAGATTCTTAAGAAGGACATAGTCAGTGAATCCGTAGGGCCTGTTATCAACACCCTGACGTTTTTCGTTCTGGACTACGTTCTGCTGCAGGGCGAACGACTGCGGCGTCACGGTATTGCTCAGGTATCCCATTCGGTCTGACTCGAGCCACATTGCCAGCTCAAGGGCATTTTTCGGTACAACCTCGAAATAAATCGTCTGGTCAAAGCTGGTACCGCCGTTGAGGTCACCCCCGGCTCCTTCAATGTACTTGAAGAACTCATCCTCATTTACATTTTCCGAACGCTGGAACATCATGTGTTCGAACAGGTGGGCGAACCCGGTCTTGCCCGGAACCTCCCTGGCTGATCCTACATGGTACAAAATCACCAGTGATGCCATCGGGTCCGACTTATCTTCATTAAGAATTACCGTCAGGCCATTGTCGAGCGTGTATTTCTCATAAGGAACAGAGAGATTTGATGTCTTTTTTTCGTCGCAGCCAGCCATCATCAGCAGTGCGGCAATCATGAGCAGTGAAACAAGTCTTTTCATTTCGTTTTATTTATTGTATTTGAACAGGCTCTCCGAAGCCCAGTTTTTTCAATTCCTTAAGCTGTGTTGCAGCATCTCCGGCCACTACGTAGTACATCTTCATCGGATCAATATATTTGTTAACCATGGCATTGACCTCCTCAACCGTCAGGTTCTTCACGTAATTCTCTTCCTGGGCAATATAGTCATCCGGCAACCCGTAGGTACTCATAGTGTTCAGCATCCCGAGCAGTGCGCGCTGCGTCTCAAACTGCAGTGCGTTGCCCTTGAGCAATGCATCCCTGGTGAAATCCACATCCTCCTGGGATACACCGGTCCTGTATTTCGCCATAAGATCCCTGAATATTTCAACTGATTCAAGTGTAGCTGTGGACCTTACTGCCGAACTTGCAGTGAATGTACCGTAGTTCTTCATGCCACTCATGCTTGTGCGCGCCCCGTAGGTGTAACCTTTTTCCTCACGAAGGACCAGGTTTACATATCCGTTGAATGAACCGCCAAGCTTGTAGTTGGCAACATATGCCGGATAGTAGTCAGGATGACCCCTGGGAATGGAGGGTGCACCTATAAAGATATTTGACTGCTTGGCGTCAGGTATGTTGACGAAATATACCCCGGGCTTTTCAGGAGCCGGTGCCATTGAGATCCCGGGCATCGTCACCTCTTTGGCACTCCAGTTAGCGCTCAGTGATGCAAGTGCTTTCTCCGCACCGGCCTGGTCAATAGCGCCAACCACAAGGAACCGTGCAACGGACGGGGAAATATTCTTTTCATAATACTCCTTCAACTGCTCCATTGTCATTGCTTTAACGCTTTCAATCGTCCCTGCAACGTCAGCGGCAAAAATGTTATCCTTCCCGAGCACAAGTCCGCCCAATGCCTTGGAACCGAGATAGGTCGGGTCAATTGAATTCCTTCTAAGGTTATTAATGGTGCGTGTCTTCGCCAGTTCAAAGGCAAGGGAGTCCCAGCGGGGCTGTAGCAGCATCTCCTCAACAATGGCAAGTGTCTTGTCAAAATTGCGTGCGAGGGTGTTGACGCTTATGGTTATGTCCTCAGCGCCGGCTCCAATCCAGATCATTGCTCCCAGCAGGTCAATCTCCTCCTCCAGTTCCTCGGGTGTCTTGTTCTTCGTTCCTTCATTCAGCATGATGGCAAGCATGTTTGCCACGCCGGGTGCGCTTATGTCATCCAGCATGTGACCACCATCAATTACGATGTTGTATTGAACGAGAGGTACCTCGGAATGCTGTATCCCATATAATTTCATGCCGTTGGCAAGTGCTGACTTCCACACCGGCGGAACAGTAACGGACACATCCGGACCAAGCGGCGGCTGCACTGAACGGTCAAACGACGCCGGGGTTTTCATGATCTCTTCTGCGGCGCCTGCTTCGATCTTAACCTCGGTGGCCGTGAGGATATTCTCTTCCTCAATGCCTGCGCTGACAGAACCTGCTGCTGCAAGATCGGCCTTGCCCCTGGGCACGAAGCTGGTGGCAATGTAATTCTTACCCTTTATGTATTTCTCGTATACATTTTTCACATCAGCGGCAGTGACTGCCTTCATGTTTTCCATGTTCTTCTTGTAGAACCCCGGATCACCGGCAAAAATGTCATATTCGGCAAGACTGAAAGCCTTGCCCTGGACACTGCTGATCATATTGTAGAAACTTGTCTCCTGACCGGCTTTGACGCGCTCAAGGTCCTTCTCGGTGAAGCCCTCTTTTTCAAAACGGGCAAATCCCTCGAAGATGGCATTCTCAACCTCGGCAAGCGATATACCAGGATTAGCGGTGACCGAGATGCGGAAGGTGCCGGCCAGTTCCTGGGCCATGTTACCAGCTCCGACTCCTGAGGTCAGCTTCTTCTCCTTTACAAGAACAGTGTACAGCGGTGATTTCTTCCCTCCGGCTATTATGTCTGCCAGGGCAGAAAGTGCATAGGAATCCTTTGAGTATCTCTCGGGTGTCGGGTAGGCCATTGTGTACTGGGCTGCATTTGCGAAGTTATCCTCGTGAAAAAGCTTCTTCGTCTCAGTAAGGGTTACGGGCAGCGGGGTCAGTTTCTCTACATCCGGACCCTTGGGAATTTCTCCGAAGTACTTCTGAACCAAAGCTTTCACCTCCCCGGTTTCGAAATCACCCGCAATGGAGAGGGTGGCGTTGTTGGGCACATAGTAACGCCCGTGGAACTCTTTCACATCGTCAACGGTGGCATTGAAGAGATCCTTCATCTCTCCTATGGTCGTCCAGCTGTAGGGGTGATTCTCCGGGAACATGGCCCTGGCCATCACGGTTGATGAATGTCCGTACGGCCTGTTGTCATAATTCTGGCGTTTTTCATTCTGAACCACATTCTGCTGAACGGCGAAAGCTTGTTTTGTGATCGTATTTGCAAGATATCCCATACGGTCTGATTCCATCCAGAGTACCATCTCCAGGGCGTTCTTTGGTATCGTCTCGTAATAGTTGGTACGGTCCTGGTTGGTGGAACCGTTCAGCGTGCCGCCTGCACTCTGTATCAGCCTGAAATACTGGTCCTCAGGCACATTTTCGCTCTGCTGGAACATCATGTGCTCAAACAGGTGAGCAAACCCGGTACGGCCGGGAACCTCACGGTTCGAACCCACATGGTAATAAATGGCAACAGACACGATCGGATCAGACTTGTCCTGGTGCAGAACAACACTTAGCCCGTTGTCGAGTTGATATTTCTCGAACGGCAGCGAAAGCTCCTCACCTTTCTTTTGCTGGCATGCAGCAAAGGCAAAGAGAGTCAGAATCAAAATTACTTTGAAAGAGTTCTTCATGGTTTTGATGGTTGGGTTAACTGATTGCATAATAATCAGCTAATTTAGAAATTAATGAAACATCCCCGCCGGCTGTTAACATTTCTTCACATTAGCCGGCGTCGGTCTGCTGCACAGCAGCAGAAAGCAAAGACTCTTTTGTTTATATTTGGCTGCTTCAATTTAACCTGCCATGAACCGTTTACAGACAATCCCTGCAATCATGTTTTGCCTCGGCCTCACAATGTGTACTTCACCTGTCAGTGAAAATGTTCCTCCTGACGCTCCGGCACAAATGACACGCGAGGGCAACAGTATCAGCCTGATCTATGACGGTGGCACCATCCTTACACTGGAGACTGATATACCTCAACAGGCTTATACTGTGAGGGAGCTCAGGGAGCAGCGTGACGGCAAGGTGTCTCATCTCCTTACCGTTTCTTCCGTAAACGGCGATGAAATGAACATCACGGGGCGCATCCGCGCAGGCAGTGAATCATTTGCCTGCGAGGCCGACAGGCGCATCGAGGGCACTCAGGTTGTCAGACACACCTACGGACTCAGCCACAGCCTTCTGAACAGGGCTGTTTATGACCGGCAGTCTGACTGGCTGCTCTCAGCCGACCAGTCATATACATCGGCATCACTTAAAATAATTCCTGAGGTGACCGACAGCACAGGTATTACATACACCCTGAGCATGAAAGGCAATGAGGTCACCTTCAGGTTCAGACCACACTATTACAAGAATCACAGGGGACTGACATACTATGAGCCATGGACTTACCAGGTATGGAAAGGGTCCGTGGCCGGATGGTGCTCATGGTTCGCATACAAAACAGCAATTACCGAGGAAAATGTCAGGGAAGCTGCTGATGTGCTTGCTGAAACCATGAAGCCATATGGGTTGGATTACATCCAGATTGACGACGGCTACCAGCAGGATGGCGGTACCCCGGAAGACTGGATCAATCCCAATGATAAATTCCCGTCAGGATTGGACAGCCTCGCTGCCTATATCCGGTCAAAGGGGATGAAACCGGGTATCTGGACCAATGTGGCGGTGCATGACTCTGCCTGGGTTCACTCCCGTCCCGACTGGTTTGTAAAGAACGATGACGGCACGCCGGCAACGGGCAGATGGGTAGGCTACCTGCTTAACGGCCTTGATAATGAGATGCTTGACTCAGTCATCTCACCCGTCTACAGCCGTTTCAGGAATGACGGCTGGAACTACTTCAAGCTTGATGCACTCCGCCATCTCCTCTTTGAGGGGTACAACAGCCACAGCAGCTTCTTCAGCGGCGGTTACGCACAACGCGAAGAGGCATTCAGGAATATTGTGCGCAGGGTGCGCGAAGAAACCGGGAGCAACAACTTCCTGCTGGCATGCTGGGGAGCGCTTCCGGGAGTGGTGGGGTTGGCCGACGGTTGCCGTATCGGCAATGACGGTTACGGATATACCGCCCTGGCCCAGTACAACTCATTCAATAACGTGGTATGGCGAAATGACCCGGATCATATTGAACTGACACCGCAGGAGGCTTACCGTTCATGCATGGCCACCTCGCTGACCGGATCACTGTTTATGGTTACCGACAAACCAGAGGTATACCGCACAGACCTGATTACCCCTGCCCGCAAATCACTGCCCGTGCTTTTCACCCTGCCCGGACAGGTGTTTGACCTTGATCCGTCGCGGTCAGCCTTTCTTGACCGGACCACCACCGAGATGAGCGGCTCGGGTGAGAGGGAGAGTGACGGGAGCCGGACCTCACCCTTTGACCTGTTCATGCTTGAGCTGAACATGCCGTGGGAACGGTGGTGCGTTCTGGGTCGGCTTGGTGAAAAGGAAAAGAATGTAAGCCTGACCGATCTGGGCCTTGAGCCCGGGAAACCTTACCTGCTGTAT
>DAIDJT010000067.1 GCA_027451265.1 Bacteroidales bacterium
AACCACCAGGCATTTGCCGTTATAGGCTTTCCTGTAATCGGCCTTAAATGGCTCCATGCTTGTCTGGCTTCCGTTGTCAACGCCTGCAATCGTCCCCGGGCCTTCAACCGAGAATCTGACCATGTTGGAAGCAAGCGGCACCAAGTTATTGTCCTTATCAGTCACCGTCACCGTTATGAATGACAGATCTGATCCGTCAGCCTTTATCTCTGCCCTGTCGGGCGAAAGGGTAAGGGCAGCCGGCTCTCCGGCAGTGCGGACCTCACTCCTCATGATCTCCGTTCCGTTCCTGTAGCCCACGCCAAGTAGCGTACCCTCTTCGAACTTAACCTTCCACACGAGGTTGAAATCATCGTGGCCCTTGCGTTGCCTGCCGAGTGAATTGCCGTTCAGGAACAGCTCCACCTCATCACAGTTGGTGAATGCCCACACATCAACCGTCTGGCCCGGGTTCCAGTTCCAGTGCGGAAAGATATGCAGCACATCCCTGGCAGTCCACTCGCTCTGGTAGAACCAGTAGACATCTTTCGGGAAACCCGCAAGGTCAATTATGCCGAAATATGAGCTGCGTGCCGGCCACCAGTACGGAGTGGGTTCTCCAAGGTAGTCAAAACCGGTCCAGATATACATTCCGGTGAGGAAGGGATTGTCCCTGATCAGCCTCCAGCTGTCCCGGTGAGTGGTGCCCCACGGTGCCGAGCAGTTATCATAAGCCGAGCAGGTCAGGTCAGGATTGCCGTCTTTGAAGGGCTGATCCCACCGTGCCGGCCAGCGCCTGATTATATCTGACGGCATGTCATAACTTCCACGGGTGGCCAGGGCCGAGGTGGTCTCGGTGCCAATGAATCTCCCTTCAGGAAAGGTCTGTGGGAAGCGGGTCCAGAGTGTGTCACGGTAATTGAACCCGATAAGGTCAAGGGCACCTGAGGCAATGACCGGATTATGCGGAGCAGGGTCATTACATGCTGCTGTCACCGGCCTGGTGTCATCCAGAGACCTCACAATCCCGGCAAGTTCAGTGGCTATGGCCTCACCGCTGCCATCCCTCTGCCACTGTTCCATCACCTCATTTCCGATGCTCCATATAAACACCGAAGGATGATTCCGGTCACGAAGGACCATGGTTTCGATATCCCTTCTGTGCCATTCATCGAAGTCGAGATGATAGTCAAAATCGGTTTTTGCAACCTTCCAGATATCAAACGCCTCATCCATAACGATGAACCCCATCCTGTCACACAGGTCAAGCAGTTCAGGTGCAGGCGGGTTATGGGAGGTACGTATGCCATTGCATCCCATCTCCTTCAATATCTCCAGCTGTCTCTCCATGGCGCGGGTGTTTATTGCAGCGCCGAGGCATCCCAGGTCATGGTGATTGCAAACCCCGCGTATAACAACAGGCTCACCATTGAGAATGAATCCCTTTTCACGGTCAAATTCAAATGACCTTATTCCGGTCACGGTTTCATAGGTGTCAGCCAGCAACTGGCCCGAGCGTATGGTTGTCACCACCCTGTAGAGATGAGGATTGTCAACTGACCAGAGACGGGGACTCTTTACCGTCAGCTCCTGGGTCACAGCTGTACCTGAAACGGGGACCTCCACCTGGTCAGTCTCCGTCCGGGCAACGCGCCTGTTGTCTGAGTCATATACAGTTGTTTCCAGCCTCACGTCAGCCTTCGAGCCGGTGCTGTTTCTTATCTGTGTCGTAACTCTGATGAGAGCAGCCTCACTGCTTACCTCCGGGGTGGTGACAAATGTTCCCCACTGGTCAACAGCAATCTTTTCGGTGGTGGTCAGCCACACATTGCGATAGATGCCGGAACCGGAATACCATCTTGAGTTGGGCTGTTCAGAGTTGTCAACCTTTACTGCAATCACGTTATCCTCACCACCGTATTTCAGGTAAGGGGTAAGCTCGTACCTGAACGAGCTGTAGCCGTAAGGTCTTTTCCCAAGCCAGGTGCCGTTGATCCACACATCGCTGTTGCGATAGACTCCGTCGAAGGAGATATATGTCAGCCGGTCCCTGTCGTCGGTGTTTACCTTGAACGTCTTGCGGTACCATCCCACTCCTCCGGGCAGGGCGCCTCCTCCCGGTGAGGCAGGGTTCTTCTCGCTGAATTCGCCCTCGATACTCCAGTCGTGCGGCAGGTCAAGCTTCCTCCAGCCGCTGTCGTCAAAACCTGGTTGAGCTGCATCGTCAGAGGCAGCAAGGGAAAATTTCCAACCTTCGTTAAAGCTGATGTGAGTACGTGGCACCGGTTGTGAGCACCCCTGCAGTAAAGCAACAGCCAGAACAGCTGTAAGCAGTCGTGACATTTTTGTTCTTCCTTCCATAACAGTAATACTTTATTTTAAACCAAACCCGGCCCTGATCCATTCCATTTTTGCACGGTAGAAGTGATCAGGGAGGCCATGGCCGGCCCTGGGATAGGCTATATATTTCTTTTCAGAGGTGACCAGGTTATAAGCAGCAAAATTGATATGCGGCGGACAGACATCATCCATCAGGCCCACTCCCATTATCAGGGGAGCCTTTATCATCGGGGCAAGGTTCTTTATATCGAAGTAGCTGAGGGTATAATAAACCTGGTCCCACGTAAGTGCTTTTTTGTTTTCAACGAGGTCAATGAACTCATTGCCCGGCCAGTTTGCCACTTTAAAGTAATCACGGAAGTCAGAGAGGAAGGGCACCTGGGGTGCGCACACCGCGATCCTGTCATTGGCAAGTGCTGCAGTTGCGAAGGTGAGGGCGCCGCCCTGGCTGGCTCCTTCAACGGCTATCCGTGATGCGTCCACCTCCGGTCTCGAGCAGAGGAAGTCAATGCCCCTCACACAGTCCATGTATGCACCCCTGTAGATATACTTCTCCTTATCGGCAAGATTTGTCAGTATGTAACCGGGGAATCCGGGATTCACGTTATCCGTGCTGTTGCCGTGGCCCCTTATGTTCAGGGCGAAGCCGATAATATCATCACCGTAATTGACCCAGGAAGGCACCTCCACCGAGCTGTATCCGGGCACCTGCATTATTGCCGGGTATCTGCCAGGTTTGACCGGCACACGGTACCAGCCCCTTATCAGCGCATTCCCGAGTGAGCGCATTTCAACCAGGTAAACATTCTGCGTCTCCGTGCAAAGGCTGTCAACACGAATAAGTTTGTACTGCGGGTCAACAGCAGCAAGCTCTGCCTTCGCCCTTTGCCAGAACTCTGCAAAATCAGGCTGCGGGTCAGCCGGTGACACAATCTTCTCCGGTTCATATCCGAAATTGAAGTTGTAATTCTTGTTGCCCATCTTGCTCTGGAGGGCGAGGGTAGCCTTGTAGAAACCCGGTTTAAGGTTTTTCACCATGAACGGAAAGTAGCCAGAGCTTATCCTTTTCACTGTCACCTCGCGGTAACCGTCATAGATCTGCTCACCGAAATCATTTGAAATCTTAAGTGTCAGAGTACCCCTGTACTTTTTTGTGAACTCACTCTTAACGGTTGTAAGGATTTCAACATCAGGCGATCCTTTCACGATCATATCCTCCTGTGCGAATACAGTGCCCAGGGTGAGCAGGTCAGGATTGCCCCTGTTTGTAAGCTCTACCGGACCGCCATACAGGCCTCCGTCACCTCCGGCATCATAAACGCGGACCGCGATTGTATTCTTCCTGCCCCAGCTGACATATGCAGGAGAAACCAGGTATGCCCTGGGTACATCATATGCCCCGGCATAGTCAGGAGGCATCTTGCCTGTTGCACCTACCTTATGGCCATTGAAAAAGGTCTCGTCAGCATCATCAATCTTCCCCAGGTTGAGAATCAGGCCCTCATACCTGAAGGCGTTCTTTTTCATCGAGACAGGAACAACCACCTTCACCCTGTACCAGGCGAACCCGTCATACCCCGGGAAACCCTGTTTCTCCCATACGGTAAGGGGTGAGATATCATTCCACCAGTACTCGTTCATTGCCGAGTCAATATACTCAGGCTTGTCACCTGTCAGGAATTTCCACTCAGCCGGGACAATGGTCTGTGCCACGGCAGTCCCTGCGAGCAGCAGCATTGCCGCCAGAACAGGGATAACTCTTTTAATGATCATCATTTCCGCTTTTAAAATTTATTTACAGGCAGACTACAGCACAACCTTCATCTCCCCGCCCGTGAAAGTAACTGTTTTATCCGGCGTCATTGCAAAGTCGAGGTTCACAGGCCTGTCTATTGAAACTGTTATGATATTAATGGTTCTCTCCTGAAGCATCCCCTGGTATTCTCCCTGCCTTTCCCCGATTGTCAGTGTCCGGTCGGCTTCATTCCAGGTGAACGGAATGAGGGTGTAGGCACCGGCCTCGTAGTTATAATTCTCTCCCTCATCCTCATACAGTGTGAAACTGCCGTCCGCTCCCGTATAAATCCAGAGCGTCAGGGGGTCAGCTGCCTTCTCATTCGCGTACTGAAGCTCAGGTCCCGTAGGAATGACAGATCCTTCCCTCACAAAAAGGGGCATCCATTCATAGGGTGCATCCGCCTCAATCACCCTGCCCCCTGCATAATGGGTTCCGGTACGCATATCATACCATCCATACGCTGAGGGGAGGTATACCTTCCGGGTACGCGCCCTATACTCCGTGACGGGATTGACCATCAGTGACGGGCCGAACATATACTGGTCGGCTATGTCAAACACTGCAGTGTCAAGGCTGAAGTCCATCGTCAGCCCTCGCATGATGGTGTAGTCATTGAGCCATGCCTGGCCGGCGAGGGAATAAATATAAGGCATAAGCCTGTATCTCAGCTGGTTGTATTCAACCATTGTTTTATAGGCAACATGATTTTCAGGTGCAGTGTTGTACATCTCCCTGTAGGGGAACTCGCCATGTGACCGGAAGAGGGGTACGAATGCCCCGTACTGGTGCCAGCGTGTCATCAGCTCTCGCCACTCCTCAAGGTCAGCCGGGCTGGGATTATAGTAACGGCTCTCAACCGAGAATCCTCCAATGTCCATTGTCCACCAGGGAATGCCTGACATTGAGAAGTTGAGCCCGCACGGGATCTGTGCCGCCATATCATGCCACCTGGCGGCAATGTCACCGCTCCAGTTGGCAGCTGAGAAGCGCTGCAGCCCGGCGAAAGCCGAACGTGTGAGAATGAACACCCTGTTTTCAGGGTCAGTGGCGCGCTGCCCCTCAAAGACACCCTGTGCCTGCACCAGGGAGTAGGCGTTGAAGTAGCGGTCTGCCGATCCGAGAGCAGTAGGGCTCATCATCGCCTTGCGCTCATCCATCGGATAGTTGGAGGTTATATCCGGCTCCGTGGCATCAAGCCACCACGCATCGATACCCTTGCTGTAGAGGGCATTGTTGATCTGATCCCAGAAGGCTGCACGGGCTTCGGCATTGAAGGCATCATAAAAAGTGGAGACGTAACCTATCCAGTCCTTGCGCTCCTTCTCCACGTTACGCATGTACAGGTACCCCTTGTTCTTCATGGCCTCGTAGTTCCGGGTGCCGACGTAATATTTCGGCCATACCGAGATCATGATCCTGGCATTCAGGTCATTATGCAATGTCCGGATCATGCCGTCCGGATCAGGGAAGCGGGTTGCATCAAACTGGTGATCACCCCATTTGTCTATGGGCCAGTACTGCCAGTCAAGGACGATGTTGTCAAATGGTATATTCCTTTTCCTGTACTCCCTGACAACGCCCAGCAATTCCTCCTGGTTTGTATATCGCTGGCGGCTCTGCCAGAATCCCATGGCCCATTTCGGCATTACGGGAGCCTTCCCGGTTACAGTGCGGTAACCGCTTATAACCTCATCCATGCTGTCACCGCTGATGAAATAGTAGTCTGTCTGGTCAGCCACCTCCGACCAGAATGAGATGCGCTGCTGTTCCTCATTATCGAGTGGCGTGAGATACCTGAGAGCGATAAAAGACTCACCTCCGTCAGGGATCCATTCTATCTTCAGTGGATACCGCCTGCCCTGTTCCACGTTCATGGTGAAATAGTTTGCTGAGGCGTTCCAGCACTGCCGCCAGCGGTCAAAAAGCAGTCTGCCGTCAATCCAGAGCTTTGCATAACCTGCAGAGCTGAACATGAACTTGAAAACTCCCGACGTGTCAGCTTCAAATTCTCCCTCCCAGGTGACCTTCCCGTCACCAAGGCTGAATCCTTCAGGAAATTTAACCAGGTCAGGGATGAACTGGTAACTGATCTCCTTCTCAGTGCGGGTAGTGAATACTTTCCTGCCTGTCTTCCTGTCAGCGTAAACAGCCGTTAGGCCACCCTCAGCACCCTGGCTGTCATACAGTTCCAGGGATGACAGTTGGTTCCACTCGCGGATATCACCGTATTTGGTCCTTGAGTTATTGTCCCACAGTATCCCGTAATTGCGGTTTGAGACAATAAAAGGCACCACTGCCAGGGTGTTGTACTGGAAGAGGTCAGCATCCTTGCCCTTGAGGTTCATAAATGAAGTCTGGTTGGCGCCCAGGCCGTAGATGGCCTCATCAGGAAAAGACTCAAACTGCTGCCTGATTGTGTATCCGGTCTCTCCTGCTGCCATTGCAGGCATGAAGCTCCTGCCACCGCCATCCTGTTCCGAGAGAAAGACTGTGCCGTCTTTATCCGTAAATGAGACAGCTCCCGTCTTCAGTGACACTTCAGCGCTTAACGATGAGGTACTGAGGGTAAGATGCCCGTCACCCTTCTCAATTGTAAACTCCGTTTTACCATCAGGCTGAGCAACGGCCATGAGGCTAGCTGTCTCCGGGAATTCGCCTGAAGGAACGGCAGACACCCTTATTATACGGTCATTTATTACGATAAGCCGCATGGCCTGGCCAGGATAGTCTGACTTGCCATTCAGCCGTATGACAACTCCATCATCAGTGCGCTGGTACGGTATGTCTGAACACGACTGGCCTCCGAGGGCAGCCATGAGTGCCATCACCGCAAACGGTGCAACCAGTGAACGTCTCTTTTTCATATCCGGTTATTAATTGATTATCAATTTTCTTGTTAAAATATAATTCTCTCCGTGCAAAGTCACCAGGTAAATTCCCCGGGCGAGGCCGGGACTAAGCGTAATCTCCTTTGCCCCGTGTTCTGTATCCCTGCTCAGTACTACGCTTCCGCGAAGATCACTGATATCGATTCTGCTGACATGCTCAGGAATACCGGTTATGATGAAGGTTCCCGGTGAAGGATTGGGCCAGATGGCGACATCATCATCAGACCTTGCCGGGTCAACGGCAGTAACCTCGTTGTTGATAGCCAGTTGCCTGGTGCCGGGCTCAACAAGAAGATAGACAGCCGAGAGGGGTGGAAGGTTAATCCTGATTTCGTCACCTGTTACCACGGCATCTGCTTTAATTGTTTCATAGCTGTCAGGTCCTCCCGCCGCCAGGGTACCCCCCGTGCCGTTGACAAACACTTTTCTTGAGAAGTCCTGCCCCTCTGTACCAGTCAGAGTATAGGAGTAGAACCTGTCGCCAACTCCGTAATCCTTCAGGTTCAGGCGTACCACCTTGCGTACTTTTGTTGTGTTCACCAGTGATGCACCGATATGGCCTGAGCTGAATGCGGTGGGTGTTATCACCACACCCGGGGCCCCGGTGACAGTTGATTTAAGCAGCACGTCACCCGTATGGCGGCGCATGTAATAAAGATGGTAGAATGCCGGGTGCGGAGTGTAGTTGGGGATATTGGGTGATAAGGAATTATTTGGGTCAGCAGGCTCATTATATGAGTACATACCGTGGTCATTGCCATTGTCCCAGCCGTTGGCGAGGTCCCAGCGGCAGGCGGCACCGTATCCTGACCTGATCATTTCGCCTGTGGCGAGAACAGCCTGCATGCCGTTGGCGTGCGAGACGGGCTGGAATGAGCCGACCGCAAAGATGTTGTATTCAGTCAGGGCTACCGGAAGCTCAGGCATGCCGGCTGCCGCGACGGTGTTCCTGACATAATTTATGTATCCTTCGGTGTTCTTGTAGGAATTCAGGACCGCTGCCACATCAGAGTTGGTGTTCCAGGGAGTGTAATAGCTGTGAACTATGTAAAAATCAGCTTTGTCGCCCACCTGGGCAGCCACACCTGTATTCCACGATGAATGGGTTGAGGAGGCTTCCACCATCACCACACCAATCTTTATTTCATAGCCCGTCTCCGCAGCAGCGGCTTTCATTGAATCAATGAAAACCCTGCAGTGCTGCCCGTAAAGCTGAGGGGTGATGTACTCCGGCTGGCCATCCTTATTAAGTGACCGGTCAATACGATAGCCGGCCTCCCAACTCCCGAACACCTCATTCCCTATCTCCCAGAACTTCGTCCTGCCCCTGTCATAGCGCACCCAGTCGGCTGCCATGTGGGCTGCCTGTGCTACCGGGTCGGCGCTTGTGCCGTACCTTGCATAACCATAGTTGACGGTGAGCATCCCGGTTATGCCTGCCTTGCTCAGTATGCTGTAGAATGAATCTACATCCATTGTCCAGTTTTCGGCCCTCTGGCCGTACCACGGCCAATTGGTATTTGTGGGATCATTCAGCAGAGTCTGCGGAACATCCGGGGGTCGTGAATTCCTGTTCCAGAAGAACGCATCGGAGGTGCTTCCTCCAGGCCCGCGTAATACTCCCTGGTCGCGGTTGGCAATGTTCTTCATCAGGGTGGCATTATCAGACATGGGCCCCGTCCAGAGGTTGGCATTGTCACCAAAGAGATACGGTGATACATACGTGACTGTGTCAGAGCAGTCAACTGTGACAGCCACGGTAACCGGATCAGTCACTGCCGGCACCTCAGTATAGCCAGGCAAAACGGCCGTTCGCGGCTTCCATCCGGCCATGAAGAAACCCTGCGGGTATGCGCTGTAGTCAGACTCGTCACCAAGAGGATAGTTCTTCAGGTCAGGCATTTCGTCAAGGGTTACGACATATTCATGGGCCATGATCTTCTGCCAGTGACTGAGCGGATTTTTGATCGCGTCACGGATGAATGAGCCGTACCAGGGCATGAACCACGACCAGTATGCCCTGTCAGCAACAAGCATGTCAGGGTCAGGGACAGGGCCGTTCTCGCTGAGGGTAATCAATTTTTTGCCGCCGAATTTTTCTTTTATGGAGTTATAAGTCAGCAGTTGTGAGCTGAAATCACCGTCAGCGGCATAGATGTCAGCCCCGAGGATATCAACATATTCGTCGCCGGGATACCAGTCAAGATTGTCAGGGGCAGCATCGGTTGTCCAGACCCAGATAAGGTTTTTCAGGCCGTGATAGTTAACCAGGCGGTCAAACATGAGCCGCCACAGGGCCTTGCATGGTTCCGGGCCTTTGGCGCCCCACCAGAACCATTTGCCTGAGGCTTCGTGAAGGGGCCTGAAGAGGACAGGTATATGATCATTGTTAAGCTGCTTCAGGTAGCCGGCAATGATGTCGATGTCACTAAGCATGGACTGGTATTCGGCCGAATTGGTCTCGGTGATTTTTGAGATGTCAAATGATGTACCGGAGGAATAAAAATCCTCTGTGGCCCTCGACGGGTCACGCCAGTGCCAGCATATGGCCACCATGCCGTTCCGGTTGTACCAGTTCCTGGCTTCGGTGACCACAACAGACTTGTCATACCAGCTGTAGTTGCGGGTATGGTTCATGAAGTCAAGACCGATGAGCGCCGGGTATTTGCCGGTCTGGGTAAAAAGCCACTCTGCCTCTTCCTTCGCATTGAGGCTCATGGCGCCGGAGTGAATCTTCCGGGTGAAGCTGTCCATCAGGTAGCTCCAGAGCATCCTCGTCTCTCTGTGGGGAGACGGAGTTGAGAGCCTGTAAGGCAGCTGAATGCTGATCTCCGGTTCCGTATTCGGTTCAATCCGGAAATAGTCAAGCAGGAACCATCCCCAGCTCTTTGTTATTGAGATTGTGTTGACTCCCTCCTTCAGCCATGCCTTTACGTATGCTGTTTCGGTGAAGCTGGCTGAAGCGGGGAAAGATACCCCGGTGCTGTTTCCGTTGACTGTAAGATTGTTTATTTTATCCCCATAGGGAGCGGCATAGCCCAGGTAAATGTTGTAATAACCTGCAGCGGCCAGGGTGAAAGTGACTGTCACCATGTCACCATCGTTCTGAAAAATGCCGGTGTAACCGGTTCCTGAGAAACCTGCAACTGCTGTCAGAACAGAAACAGACCCGGTCAGCGTACCGTATTCAGCTTCAAATTTTGTGCCCTGGGCATTGGCCCCGAGGCCGAATAAGTAAACTAATATAATGAATGCCAGTGACCTGGAATAAAGAGTCATACACAAGTAACATTAACCCTGTTTTCAAATACAAAGGGTATCTCAATTTAGTGATAAAATCTGAGATACCCTTTGCTTCTGCTTAAATGGCTGTTCTAATCAAACACCACTATTTATGTTCAAACCT
>DAIDJT010000068.1 GCA_027451265.1 Bacteroidales bacterium
CGTAGCGGGCAGCTTCGTAGGGATTAGCAAACTTATCCCTGTACTCCTTTTCCTTCCGGGTAACATACTCTTTCCGTTCAGCGGCATCAGCGATTTCGCTGATAGCTTTACCCTCAAGGACCTCTATAGCGCCCTGCGGACCCATAACAGCAATCTCTGCGGTTGGCCAGGCATAATTGATATCTCCCCTGAGCTGCTTTGAAGACATGACGCAGTGCGCACCACCATATGACTTGCGAAGGGTGACTGTCACCTTTGGCACGCTGGCTTCGCCGTAGGCGTACATCAGCTTGGCGCCGTGGATGATAATTCCGCCGTATTCCTGGGTTGATCCGGGGAGGAACCCAGGTACGTCCACGAAGGTCACAATCGGGATATTGAATGCGTCACAGAAGCGTATGAACCTGGCAGCCTTGCGCGAAGCCTCGATATCGAGCACACCGGCGAGGTATGCGGGCTGGTTTGCCACTATGCCGACGGGCATACCGTCAAACCTTGCAAAACCGACAACGATGTTTTTTGCATAAGCTTCATGGACCTCGACGAAATCATTATAGTCAACCACCCTTTCAATGACATCCTTGACATCATATGGCTGGCTGGGGTTTTCCGGAATGATATCGTTCAGTTCGTCCTCTAGCCTGTCGATGGGGTCATCGCATTCAATCTGGGGCGGCTCCTCTAGGTTATTCTGAGGCATGAAACCAAGAAGTTTCCTGATCAGTTCAAGACCCTCCCTCTCCTCATCAACGGCAAAATGAGCCACGCCTGATTTGGTTGTATGTACTCCAGCACCACCAAGGTCATCGATAGTAATATCCTCACCTGTAACTGCTTTTGCAACCTTGGGACCGGTGACGAACATGTAGCTGCTTTTGCGGCTCATGATTATATAGTCAGTCAATGCGGGTGAATAGACGGCTCCTCCGGCGCAGGGGCCGAAGATGGCTGATATCTGGGGTATAACACCCGAGGCAAGGATGTTGCGTTCAAAAATCTCAGCGTAACCTGCAAGGCTCCTGACTCCCTCCTGGATGCGTGCGCCGCCTGAGTCATTGATGCCGATGACCGGTGCGCCGGCTTGCATGGCCTTGTCCATTATCTTGCATATCTTCTGGGCAAATGTTTCCGAAAGGGATCCACCGAAGACTGTGAAATCCTGAGCAAAGACATAGACCACCCTTCCGTCAATTGTACCGTGGCCGGTAATCACGCCGTCAGAGAGGAACTTCTTGTCTGCCAGACCGAAGTCCTCGGTCCTGTGGGTTACAAACATATCAAACTCCTCGAAGCTGCCTTCGTCAAGCAGCAGGGTAATGCGTTCCCTTGCCGTCAGCTTGCCCTTGGAGTGCTGATCCTCAATTCGCTTTTCACCACCGCCCTTGCGTGCCTTCTCCCTGAAATCAAGGAGTTGTTTTATTCTTTCCTGACTATTCATTGAATCTGGTTATTTATTGTTTTTGCTATTTTTGTCCTCACACAGTTCGGTAAGCACACCGAAAGTAGATTTGGGATGGAGGAATGCTATGCTCAGGCCTTCGGCTCCATTCCTGGGAGCACTGTCTATTAACCTGATGCCGGCAGCCTCTGCTTCGTGGAGCCTCTCCTCAATTTTGTCAACTGCAAAGGCAATATGATGTATTCCTTCTCCCCGTTTTTCGATAAACCTGCCCACCGGCCCTTCCGGGTCTGTTGACTCCAGAAGCTCTATCTTTGTCTGGCCGATCATAAAAAAAGCAGTTTTGACTTTCTGGTCAGCCACTTCCTCAATGTTGTAGCACTTCAGGCCCAGCACCTTCTCATAGAACGGCAATGCCTCTGCTATAGAATTCACCGCAATTCCAATATGCTCAATATGTGTTGGTTTCATAAAAAAATCGTTAAAGTATGAGAAAATTACAAGAGCCTGCAAGTTAATCCTATTCAACTCACCCTCACACGATAAAAGTCATGTTTTTAGTTCTCAGAAGGGGAATTCCGAGGGCACTGCCTTAAGTTCGTCCGTTTCTGGTTTTGAGGCAGCTTCATGGACCGGATTGCCGTCAACGAAAATAGCCCTGTAGGGTCTGGTGGGGCATGCATGTTCACAGGCTCCGCAGCCTATGCAAATATCGTCTTTAACCTCCGGGATCAGCAGATTGCCCTCATAGGGTACCATATGGCATGACTTGGTAGGGCAGTGTTCAGAGCAAGCTCCGCATGCGGTCTTTTCTGTTTTGACAATGCAATTGTCCTTTATGAAAACTGCCTTGCCTATCTGTGTCAGTTTTTTGGCATCAAGCATAAGGGGCATGATGGCCCCGGTGGGGCATACATCGGTACACCTTGTGCACTCGTAGTTGCAGAAGCCACTGTGAAAATCCATCCTGGGCTGCATGATGCCGGCGAATCCATACTGATTCACGGAAGGCTGGAGGACATTTGTGGGGCAGGCATTCACGCAGAGGGTGCATGCCGTGCATCTTGAAGTGAATACTTCTATGCCTGATGACCCGGGAGGGGAAACAGGATAGAGCCGGTCTTCCTTTACAGTGGAATCTTTAGTCGGGGTTGGTACGGTACCCTGTGCCTTCAGCAGCTGTGAGCCGCCCGCAAGAAGGACCAGTGATCCTGCCAGGAAGGTGCGACGCGATGAGTCGGTTTCTTCGGGGCTTGCCTGCCGCTGTTTAAGCCTAACCAATCCGTATGACATACCATTCTCCTTACACGCGTCGATGCAGTTAAAACAATTGACGCATCTGCTGACGTCAACGGATTTGTTCAGAAAATCGATGCATGATGATTTGCATGCCATGGCACACCTCCCGCAGCGGGTGCAACTGCTTTCCTCGAACCTGATCCTGAAGAGGGAGACCTTGCTCAGCAGTCCGAGCAGAGTACCTACAGGGCATACGGTGTTGCAATAAAGCCTGCCGTACCTGAAGGCAAGAAGCCCCGTAAGCAGAAGAAACGCTGCAGGAACTATATAAGCTGCAATTTCATAAGGTTTTATGTCAACCCTGTAAATTGAATATATATCGAATTTGCCCAGCAACCCTGCAAGCAGGTTATTGACAACCAGCACCACCGGCTGGGCAAAATAGGTCATCAGTCTTCCGAAGGTACTGTAGGGGTCAAGAATGGTAAGCACATAGACCCCGCCTAATGCCAGGATTCCGGCCGTTATCACAAGGATAAAGTAGCGCAGGATGGTATATGGTTTTTTGTATCCGTACCTGCGGAACCTCCTCTTCACCAGGCCTCCTACCCGGCTGATGCCATCCTGGAGGATCCCCAGCGGGCAGAGAAAGGAGCAATAGGTTCTCCCCGTAAGGAGTGTAAGGATGAGAATGACGATAAATCCTGTTGAGGCAGCCACACCGGCAATGACAAACTTGAGAAAGGATGGCACGAACTGCAGATAGAGGATAGGGCCGAAGGCTTTGTCACCCAGGATGCCCCTGAAATCAATAAACAGAAATGCAAGAAGTAGCAGTACCAGAACAGCAAATACGGTACGGATGTGTTTCAGGGCTGAAGACTTCATTAACAGTTACATTTTCATCCTGTGGATGTTCATGCTTGAAAGGTCCATTTTACCAATTCCCATTCCTGCTGCGAGTGCAATATGTTCAACAGATGACGGTTCCCTGCCCATCATTTTGGCCCCGGCTGCGTCAATAGCCACCCAGTCAGAGGAGATCAGAAGTGACTTCATATTGGAGAGATCTGCCACCGATACTCCGCGGGGTCCGTTGCGCATCATGACATTATAAGCGTCCATGACGTTAAGCTGCGGTTTCCTTGAATAAAGTGCATAGTCGGCAATGCACTGGTTGAGATTGTTCCTGTGCCAGAAACCGCGGTCCCATACCACACCCATCATGTTCTTCAGTGCACCGGTCATCATGGCCGAGCTGTGATGCTTCAGCACCGGGACATTGATAAAGACATCGCTTGATAATACAAGCTCGTGAACCTTGGCACTGCTCAGTTTCTTGGCATTTGGTATGGTCACTTCCTGGTAGTAGCTTTCCGAATTGCCGGGGACTATCTTTGCACCTGCATCCTTTACAGCCTGTTCAATGCCGGAATTCTTGTAGCATTTGATCCAGTTATCGCAGGTATTATCAAACACATATACCTCCTTTGCACCTGCCCTGTAGCAGTGTTCTATAATCCTTTTAACCAGTGCAGGATTGGTGTTTCCGCCCTTTTCCGGAACCACATCCCATCCGATATTGGGTTTAACCAGCACCTTCTGTCCTTTTTTAACGAATGTTCCAATGCCACCAAGCGCCTGGATGCCCATGTCAAACATTGCTGCAGGTTCTCCTCCCATCACCGCTATCAGGTCATATTCGGTACCGGAGGGAAGACGTTTCCCTGCAAATGCCTTTTCATAACCGCCAAGACTCATGAATGTTCCAGCTGCCAGCCCCGCACCAAGCGAAGTGCGTAAGAAATTCCTTCTTTTCATTCCCTGCTGTTTTATATTACCCCAGAAATTTGAAGAAGCAAAGTAAACATTTTTTTTCAATATATCGGCTTCGTATTCTTATATTAGCAGCCTGAGACTACGGTCTTAAGCGATTATGCGCTAATGGCACCATATGTTAAAAAACCTGAAAAAGGATGAAGATACTGTACTACGACTGTTTTTCGGGCATCAGCGGAGACATGAACCTTGGGGCACTGCTCGATCTTGGTGTCAGCCGCGAGGTACTGATCAGCGGCCTGCAGAGGTTAAAAATAGGAGGCTGGAGGATTGAGATCAGCAGTGACCAGAGGCATGGCATAACAGGGACAAGAGTCACAGTAATCACGGAGGAGGATGAGCCCAGGCAGGCAACTGACGAAGCTCATGAGCATGGGGATGGACACCGTCATGAAAATGACGACAATCACGGTCACAGCCATGACCATAACCATGACCACGACCACGGTCACAGCCATGACCATAACCACGATAACCACCATGAACACCGGAACCTTGGCGACATAGAGAAGATTATTAAAGAGAGTGACCTTCCTCCTGAAGTCAGGGAGCTGGCTGTCAAAATATTCCGTCACATTGCCGAGGCTGAGGCCGCCGTGCATGACAAACCGTTGCATGAGATTCATTTTCATGAAGTGGGTGCCCTGGACTCGATAATTGACATTGTTGGTGCCGCCATCTGTCTCAATGATCTGGGTGCTGACAGGGTCTATGTATCAGAAATTGAGCTTGGAGGTGGCATGGTAAAGTGCCAGCACGGCCTCCTGCCCGTCCCTGCTCCTGCCACGGCACGAATCATAAGCGGCTTCCCTGTCACCACAGGCGGGGTGAACTTTGAAGCCACCACCCCTACCGGAGCTGCCATCATCGCAGCCATTGCAGAACCGCTTCCCCCATCAATGAAATTCATCATCAGGAAAAGCGGTTATGGCGTCGGTCAGAAGAACAATCCTTCAAGACCCAACCTGCTCAGGATATACCTGGCCGAAACAGCCGGCGAGGCAGAAAAAGGGCATACGGCAAAACTCGTTGAATGCAATATCGATGACCTGAATCCCGAGATGTCGGAGTACATCTCGGGCAGGCTATTTGCAGCTGGTGCAGGAGACGTGTGGTTCACCCCGGTGATAATGAAAAAGGGAAGACCCGCATTCACCTTAAGCCTAATATGTGAAGAGGAACAACTGGATGCCGTCAGGGAGATTCTTTTCACTGAATCGACAACCATCGGCCTCAGGGTGTCATCATTTACAAAGGAGACGCTTCACCGCGAGTTTGAAGAGATAGAGACACGGTTCGGTAAGGTGACCATCAAAAAGTCATACTTCACCGGCAGGCTGGTATCAGTCAAGCCGGAAGCGGACAGGTGTGCAGCCATCGCAGCTGCAACGGGCATACCCATGAAACAGGTGATCCAGGAGATTACCTCACTTGTCAGTAAAAAGTCATGAGTGCTGCAAAAAAATTTGAAAAACTGAAATCCATCCTCTCCGAATCCGGTTCAGCCGTCATTGCGCTATCGGGAGGCACTGACAGCACCCTTCTTGTCAGCGTTGCGGCCGGAATACCAGGACTGCGGGTCATGGCTGTGACTGTCGTTACTCCGTACATGTTTTCATCGGAAGTTGATGAGGCTGCCCTCTTCTGCCGGGAGAAGGGTGTGCCTCACAGGCAGGTACGATTCGACATACCTGCTGCGGTAAGGACAAACCCTCCCGACCGGTGCTATCTCTGCAAAACTGAGGTGATGAAAGCAATTACAGCCGTGGCAGGAGAAGAGGGATACGCCTTCGTCTTTGACGGAACCAATGCCGATGACCTGCTTGAATACCGTCCGGGTCTGAAAGCTCTGGCGGAAGCGGGAGTAAGAAGCCCGCTTGCCGAAGCCCGGCTGACAAAGGAGGAGATCAGGGCACTTGCGCGGGCGGCGAGTCTGTCAGTAAGTGACAGACCGTCAAACACATGCCTGCTAACCCGCTTCCCGCATGACACCCGGATCAATCCCGAAGAACTGTTCAGGGCTGAGAGAGCTGAACGGATAGTAAAACAGGCAGGATTTACAGGAGCCCGCGTCAGGGTACACGGTGAAATCTTACGCCTTGAAATATTGAATGAACATTTTGAAAAGATTGCCCTGAAGGAAACAAGGGCCGCGATTACATCGGCACTTAAGAAGCTGGGATACAGGTATATAACTATTGACGCTGAGGGATACCGCAGCGGGAGCATGAACAAAACAACGGAACCATGAACGCGAAGGAGCTTGAGAAGATATTAAAAGATATCAGGGCCGGTGAGGTGAGTATTGACGAGGCAATGGAACGGTTGCGTGATTTCCCGTACACTGACCTGGGGTTTGCACGTATTGATCATCACCGCGAGCTGAGGACGGGGTACCCGGAGATAGTATACTGTGCAGGTAAGACCCCGGAACAGGTCAGGGCAATCTTTGAAGCCATGGACGGCCATGACAATAATATTATAGGTACAAGGGCCGGAAGTGAGATGTTCAGTTACATCAGCCCCTTCTTCCCGGGTGCTGTATATTTTGAGACAGCCCGCATCATCAGCATACATAAGAAGGAGATCACTCCTCCCTCATCGAAGATAGCTGTCATAACAGCCGGCACTTCAGACATTCCGGTTGCTGAGGAGGCTGCTGTCACTGCGGAACTCCTGGGTAATGAGGTGGTCAGGATATATGATGCCGGTGTGGCCGGGATTCACCGCCTTGTAGACAAGCTTCCGGAGATAAGGGCCTGCAGGGTTTCAGTAGTGATTGCAGGCATGGAGGGAGCACTCGCCAGCGTGGTGGGCGGACTGGTTAACATGCCAGTAATAGCCGTCCCCACCAGCGTGGGTTACGGTGCCTCATTTGAAGGCATCTCAGCCCTGCTCGCGATGATGACAAGCTGTGCGGCAGGTGTTACCGTAGTGAATATTGACAACGGCTTCGGGGCTGGATTTGCAGCCAGCCGTATCAACAGGCTCTGATGACAATGGCAGATGAGGTTCTTCTCTCAACGGCCTATTTTCCTCCTGCCGAGTATATGAGCCTTCTGGCATCGAGCGGGAAGGTACTGATAGAAAGAGAAGAAAACTATCACAAACAGACCTGGCGGAACAGGTGCCTCATCCTGGGTGCAAACGGTCCGTTGCCGCTGGTGGTGCCTGTTCTGAGAGGGTCTTTCCATAAGACAGCCATAAGGGATCTTAAGATTGACAACGACAGGCGATGGCGCGAGCTCCATCTGAGAGGGATTGCTTCGGCTTATGCAGCCGCTCCCTTCTATGAATTTTATACAGACCTCATCTCGGGGGTCATCTTAAAGGGACACAAATTCCTTCTTGACCTTAACAATGAGGCGCTGGACGCTGTCTGCAAGGCAGCAGGACTAACTGTGGCTGTAGGCGGCACTGAGCGGTTTGAACCGGAAGGCAGCAGGGTAAATGACTTCAGGTACTCAATAACACCAAAAAAAACGTCAGGTGTGGCCGGATACCGGCCCGTGCCATATACACAGGTATTCGGTGACAGGCAGGGATTCATTCCGGGGCTGAGCATTCTTGACATGCTCCTCAATAACGGACCAGGGACCCGGGCATTACTGCTGAGGTCCCTGGAAGCAGACAATTGTTAACCAACTTTAGAACTTCAGTCCAAGCGTGACTGACAGGTACTTGTCCCTTATATTCAGATCAACCGGATCACTGGTATATTCGGGTGCAGGCCTTGAATCATCCGGGTACATCATATACGCCTCGTAGCTGTTGAGCCATACCATGGCAACATCGAGGTAGAATTTATCCTGTCTGTACCCGAGACCGGCGCTGTAACCATTTGATGAAGCATTCTGGTTGAGGGTGCCTTCAGTGAATGCTGATCCGTTATGGCTGTATCCGCCTCTTAGGTAAAGCGGACCAAGGCGCACTTCGGCACCGAGCCTGAGGTTACCGGTAGCTCCCAGTTCAGCTGCAAGATCCTCGTTTTCAGTTTCGAAATTATAACCGTCGACCCCTTTGCTCAATCTTGCAGTTGCATAGTCAATAAACTCATAATCGGCGCTGATAAGTCCGAAATTGCCTATCTGGTAAGCAATGCCCGCATTGAGGTGATAAGGGGTTGTTATACGGTAGCGATAGGTCATGTCATCATTGTTGATGATTGGGTTTGCATCATCAGAGGGATCAGCCGGGGTATCATTGTCAAGCTTGACAGACAGGTTATTATAGAAAACCTCATCTATTGTATAAATTGTGGGTGTGATGAATCCGACACCCAGCCGCAGTGATTCAATTGGTCTGACTATAGCTCCTATCTTGAAGTTCCATCCTGAACCCGTGGCCTTGAAATGGTCTGTATAAATGAAATTGACAAAATCAAAGGTTTTCTGGGCATCATCTGACTCCAAATGGGTGTAATGGCCGGTATACGAAATGTTTGTTAAGCCGAAACCTCCGCCGATGTATACCTTGTCACCCAGGCTGGCACCGAGGGCTATGGTGTGTTCATTGCTGAACCCGGCATTGTCAATGGTTCTCTTTACCTTCTGGCCATACTCCGGGAAAGTCTCGCCGTAATACGTAAAGATTGAGGCGTATTCATCGAGATAATTCGGGAGGGTATCAATAAGATATGTATCATAGGCCATATATGCGGTACCGCCCAGCTCGCCGGTTCTGTAACCGGTTGCCTGGAGTGCCCAGTAGTCAGCCATGGAGCCATTGTCGCTAATACCGTCAATCACTGCGTTCCTGTAGTAATTGTTGGTTCTGTTGAAGGTGTAGGCAAGATTGAGGTTGGTCAGTCCTTTCGAACTGCCCGTGCGGAATGATGAGACCACTCCTGCCTGTCCCAGGGTAAGTCCGGAGTAGCTGTTGTCTGACCCGTATCCGTTCCAGTCAGTGCTCAGATCACGAAAGAAAACGGTGGGTGTAATTGAAATTTCGGTCGAGCGGAAGACTCCTGCCGCTGCCGGATTAAGAGCTATTGATGAAACGTCTCCTCCCAGTGCGGTAAAGGCGCCGCTCATGCCGTTGAACCTTGCTGTTCCCTGGTAGAAAAGCCTTGAGTACCTCAGTGCATCATCCATGTTCTGTCCGGCCATCCAGGCAGGGAGAAGCAGGGTTGCTGCGGCGATCAGTAATATTTTTCTTTTCATTTCCTTAATTTTTAACTATACACTTCCTTTTGCTCCTGCTATATGCGGAACATGTATTAGAAATATTGACTTATATTTTTACCTTCTTCCGCCTGATGAGCTCCTTCCGCCTGATGATGAGGAGGAAGATGAAGACGATGAGGATGAGGATGAGGATGATGATCCTGAGCTATAGCTGCTGCCCGAGGAGGATGAACTTCCGGAGCTGTAACTCCTGCTGCTGCTTCCTGAAGAGTATGATGACCCGCTGCTGCTTCTGCTTCCCGAGGAGTATGATGATCCGCTGCTGCGTGAAGGAGCTGAGTACTGCACCGGTGATGAAGACCTTGAAGGTGTGTATGACGGGCTGCTGGTGCTGCGGGTGGTAGTGGTCCTGTTATAGTTTGTTCCGCTGCTCTGTGTAGTTGTACCGCTGTTACTGCGGGTTGTGTTATATGACGGTCTTGAACTCACCCTTGGGTTATTGTAACTGGGGGTGTAGCTTCTCTCGGTAGTCTGATACTGCGGCCTGTTTACAGTCTGGGTCTGAGTCCTGACCGGAGTCTGTTCCTGCGTTCTGGTCTGGGTGGTGTTTTCGGTCCTCACCTGTGACTGGGTACGTGTCTGGGTCTGGGTCTGGGTCTGAGCACCGGGGGTGCCGGTCTCGCGCCTGGTATATTCCGGACGTGCCGTGGTGGCAGCGCCCTGATTGTTACTGTTTACGGTTCCGGGTGCTGTTCTCCTGGTTCCGGCAGTTGTGCCTGCGGATGAAGCGTCC
>DAIDJT010000069.1 GCA_027451265.1 Bacteroidales bacterium
GGTTCCATGGCAATGAAACCAACGAGGTGCAGGAGGTGGTTCTGAACCATATCGCGCAGGGCTCCGGTACCTTCATAGTAGGAACCTCTCTTTTCCACGCCCAGGCTCTCTGAAGAGGTTATCTCCACATGATGCACATAATTCCTGTTCCATAACGGCTCGAAAATACCGTTGGAGAACCTGGTGACAAGTATGTTCTGAACCGTTTCCTTGCCAAGGTAATGATCTATACGGAAGAGTTGGTTCTCATTCCAGTGGGTGAGCAGCAGCCTGTTGAGACTGACCGCACTTTCATAGTCATTCCCGAAGGGCTTTTCAATGATCATCCGCTTCCATCCGTCATGCTCGTCGTTTAGCCCCTGTAGCGTGAGGTTTTGAAATATTTTGTCATATAATCCGGGCGGTACTGAGAGATAAAAGAGTGTGTTTCCCCCGATTTCAAGTTCCCCCCTTACCATCCTGACAGCGTCAGACAGTGCCGGGTAATCTTCCGTCACGGAAGGATCTGCAGCCACGTAACGAAAGCAGGACGCGAAACGCGATGTCTCTTCCTGCGAAGGCACATCCGCTCCCTGTGTTATCGCACTCCGGACTTCCTGGCGGTACGCCTCTGTTGAAAGTTGACTCCTGCCTGTCCCGATGACAACAAACCGTTCAGGCATCAGACCCTGCCTGAAAAGAGCAAAGAGGGCAGGAATGATTTTTCTTACCGCAAGGTCACCCCTGCCACCCAAAATAACTATTACCTGGTTGTCTGGTTTCTTCATCTGCAGACATTCTGAGCGATAACTACCTGCATACTTGTTTTTATTCCCTGCCTGCTGCTCCGTCCCTGCCATTCCTGGAGGGTTCTCTGAAAGATTTAATTAATAACAAATATAATTAAAGCAATCAACAGGCACATTTTGTTCAAACAAACAACTGAAGTTTTCTTGTCTGATCAGTTTATGCGTTCCTATATTACCCTGTGATTGTGCCTGTTAAAGATTATTATTCCCTCGATGTTTATATTTTCAACATATGTATATTATTTAATCACTGTTCTATGTGTCTCATTTTATGCTCCTTAAGCGCTGATATATAGTTTGATGTTGATATTTTAAGCATTATTGCGATGCCAGTATTATTCGCAAATGATCATATATATCTCATTATCTGTTATTTATAGCATCTGGCATGTTAATTGGATAAGGAGTTGCAGATAGTTACTGAAATAATTAAAGCAATTAATATGAAACCAAAAGTATCTCTGATGATCGGTCTCCTGCTATTGCAGACCGGATTAGCCGCAGCAATCAATGACAAAAATGAACTTCGCAGGAATGTCGTAAACGAAGTAAATGTAGCCGCTGCCCCGGAAACCCAGGCTCTTACGGCAGCATGGGTTGAAGCATTCAGGGCAGCCAGCCCCGAAGCCAGGGTGAACATGATCACCCCTGATAAGGCGGGTCCGGCTGATATTCAGATTATTGCTGCAAGCTCAACGGACATGGTAGCCGACCCCGACGCATGGAAGATTGTGGTTGGACGTGACGTCATTGTGCCCGTAATGAATGAAGGAGATCCATGCCTTTCACTTGTCTCGGGACGCGGAATCTCTCCGCAGGATTATGCGGCGATCCTCTCATCCGGAGGAATCTATACATGGGGGAATCTCCTGAAAACAGAAGACAGAACCCCAGTCACTGTTATCGTACCAGGAGACAGGGCAGCTTTGATTGCAATTGCCCGGTTCGCATCACTTGATCCGGGAACTGTCACAGCTACACAATTGTCAGACGTAAAAGGCCTTGCTGCACTGAACGGCGCAAAACCCGGAACCATAGCCTTCTGCAGGCTTTCTGATATCACTGACCGGACAGGCCATGCATTTGTCCCCGGTATTCAGATTGTACCTGTAGACGTTAACGGGAATGCAAAGTCAGACTACTTCGAGCAATTCTACAACAGCTTCGACAGTTTTAACCGGGGTGTATATATCGGGAAATATCCGAAAACACTCTGCAGCAATATTTATGCAGTCTCTGCCACCACCCCTGCAGAAGGGGTGCCATCAGACCTTATAGGTTTCATTCTTCTTGACGGACAACGGTACGTTACGGCTTCAGGCTTCACCGCCCTGGCAACCGGAGAGGGACTGGTCAGGGCAGAAACCCTTGCCTCCGGCAATGAGATCATCACATCGGCAGGTGGCTTGAATCCCGTTTCCAAAGCCTGGCTGTGGGTCCTGGCAGTGATTGTTGCAGTATCCCTCGTTGCATATGCTATGTACCGTATTACAAGGGCGGTAAGCACTGAGCCGGAGCCTGCAGTTTACAAACCCTCCTCAGCATTCAGTCTCAGGTCGCTGCTCACCCCTGCCGGCATAATGTATGACCGCAGCCATGCATGGACGTTCATGGAAAAGGACGGCACCGTAAAGGTGGGTATTGATGACTTCCTTCAGCATGTGACAGGTTCAATCACCAGGATCCGGATGAAACCCAATGGCGACAAGGTTCGCAAGGGAGAGCATGTGATCTCAGTGATTCAGAACGGGAAGAAACTTGATATCCAGTCGCCTGTAAGCGGTACTATTTTGGCCCGCAATGAAAGACTGATGACCGGAACAGGCATTATTAACAGCTCTCCGTATGATGAAGGATGGATTTACTCAGTGAAGCCCGACAACTGGGAAAAGGAGTCACCCTTCCTTATCACGGCAGGCAGGTATGTGGAATACCTGAAGGATGAGTTTGGCCGGATAAGGGATTTCCTTGCCGGGATGCCGGGAGTCAGTGACGTCAGGCTGGCGCATGTAGTGCTGCAGGACGGCGGTGAATTCAGGGATGGCCTCCTGGAAGACTTCGGGCCCGAAATATGGGAAGAGTTCCAGATGAAATTCCTTGACCAGCACCGCTGATCCTTTCCTTTCTCTTTCAGCTTGTTTTTCATATTTCCGAAAAGTCCTTCAACAGTCAGGACCCAACAAATACCATAACCATGAGTATTGACAGACGAAGTTTCTTCAAGGCACTTGGAGTCACCGGTATGACCCTGGCAGCCGGCAGTCGGCTTAGTGCCTCACCGGTCCCCGTGGACAAGAATGAATTTCTTGGAATACTTTATGACTCAACTCGTTGTGCAGGCTGCCAGGGCTGTGAGTTTGCATGTGCAGAGGCTCATGGCCTTCCGGCCCCGAGTTTCGAAGATGTGCCTGTAGCCGGGACTGTCCGCAAAACTGATGAGACCAGGCGGACCGTTATAAACGCTTACAAGACAACCAGGGGGGATATTTATGTCAAGAGACAATGCATGCATTGCAATGACCCTGCCTGTACAGCCGCCTGTCTGACAAAGGCAATGTACAAGAATGAGCAGGGCCCTGTCTCCTGGAGGGGAAATAAATGCATGGGATGCCGGTACTGCATGGTCTCCTGCCCTTTCGACATGCCAAAATTTGAATACCACAGCCCCAATCCAAAAATTGTGAAATGTGACATGTGTTCTGACAGGTTGACGGAGGGGCTCAAACCAGCCTGTGCAGACCAGTGTCCCACAGAAGCTCTCGTTTCCGGCACCAGGCGTGAACTGCTTGCTGAAGCACGAAAGAGAATAAACGACAACCCCGGACAGTATTATGATCAAATCTACGGTGAGCATGAAGCCGGCGGAACCGGATATCTTTACCTTTCGCCCGTGCCATTTGAGGAGGTTGGTTTCAATACCACGCTTCAGAAGTCCTCATACCCCGCACTGACAAAGGGCTTCCTCTATGCAGTGCCTTCAATATTTGTCCTCTGGCCGGCAGTTCTGCTGGGAATCCAGCAGGCAACCAAAAATGACAATAATAATGCAGAAGAGGATGAGTAACGGTAATTATACAGTACAGCAAAATAACGGCATCCGGAGTACCTGGAAGTTCATTCTTGGCGAGCTGAAGCCGAAAGGCAAACTGCTTACCCCGTTTAACATTATATCAGTGCCGGTCATCATCACAGGCATTGCCCTCATAATAATCCGGTTCTGGAAAGGGATCGGGTCTGTAACCAACCTTTCGCAGGAAGTACCGTGGGGGCTCTGGATAGGTTTTGATGTGGTAACAGGCGTGGCCTTTGCCGGCGGAGCCTATGTGATAACCTTCATGGTCTACATCCTCAACATGAAGAAATACCAATCTATCGTCAGGGTCACCGTCCTAAATGGCTTCCTTGCTTATCTCTTTTATGCCGGGGCCCTTCTCCTTGACCTGGGAAGACCATGGAATGTCATCAATCCAATTATAGGAAACAGTTTCGGAACCAGCTCTGTGCTCTTTCTCGTAGCCTGGCATTTCCTTCTTTACATGATCGCTGAGCTCATCGAGTTTTCCCCGGCCGTGGCTGAATGGCTCGGGGCAAGAAGAGCACATAAGATCCTGTCGGGGATGACACTTGGAGCGGTCATCTTCGGTATTACCCTCTCAACACTGCACCAGTCAGGCCTGGGAGCTCTTTTCCTCATGGCTAAGGACAAGATACACCCTCTCTGGTATTCTGAATTCATACCTGCCATGTTCTTCGTATCCAGCATATTTGCCGGGCTTTCGATGGTCATATTTGAAGGATCGGTAAGTCAAAGGGTCTTCTCAGACCAGATCAGTGAAACCAGTCACAGGTCACATGACAGCATACTGCACAGTCTGTCAAAGATCTGCGCGGTTGCAATGTTCGCCTATTTTACCCTGAATGTGCTGGTCTTCATCCATGAGAAGCGCTGGAGCCTTCTAAACACCCCGATGGGTTACTGGTACCTGACAGAGATTATCGGATTTGTCCTCCTGCCAATGATCCTGTTCTTTATGAGTTACAGGAAAAGGAATATCACCATGATAAGGGTTGCCTCACTGATGACAATGGCTGGAATTGTTCTCAACAGGCTTAATATATCAGTCATCGGCTTCAAATGGGACTCGGTAAGTCATTATTACCCGTCATGGATGGAAATTACCGTTACACTCACCGTGATCTTCACAGAGATATGGATCTTCAGGTGGGTAATAAGGCGGCTGCCGGTCCTTCGTGAGGCACCGGGATGGAACAGCCATAACTGAGGCCAGCACAAGAGAACCAGAACGAAAACAAATAAAATATGTGCCATGGATGGATTTCACTATGTTAACCTGTTTGATACCAAGGGTATCGAGTACATCATAATCATAGCGTTTCTTCTCCTGATCATCCCATTCTGGAAAGTACTGAACCGGCCGCTGAAGAGCGAAGGCAGGAGATCAAAGGCAGCCCGGCCACTTTCTGTTTCCCTTGCAGCAGTGCCACAGGGGCTTTATTTCAGCAACAGCCATTCATGGACCTTCATGCAGAAGACAGGAGAGGCCAGAATAGGCATTGACAATCTCCTGGTCAGCCTCACAGGCCAGGTTAAGCTCAGGATGCTGAGAGAGCCCGGAAGCCGGGTCAGCAAGGGTGAGGAAATATCTGAAATAGTACATGACGGAAAACGGCTGACACTCCTCTCACCATTATCCGGGACTTTGACAGGAATTAATCACGCCCTTTATGAAGATCCGTCGCTTTTGAATGATGATCCGTACGGAAAGGGATGGCTGGTATCAGTAAAGCCTGCAAACTGGATGGAAGAGGTCACCGGGTTCCATTTCGCAGCCGAGGCAGGTGATTGGCTCAGGAAAGAACTGGAAAGAATCAGGGATTTCCTGGCGATCTCAGCAAGCAGGATGAGTCCGCAACCCGATACCCTCTATCTGCAGGACGGAGGAGAACCTGCAGCGGAGGCTCTGGCATCCTTGCCGGAAGAAGTGTGGCATGACTTCCAGGAAAAATTTCTCAGGTAATTCTTCCACCGATTGAATTCAGCCTCTTCAGATCTGAGGATTTATTTGTACATTGTAGAAAAATTATACACCTTTTGTGATCAATCACCACAATGCAGGGGAGCTGATCACAAAACACTTTAATAATTACAAAAGCATCTGCAATGGCAAACTCCGGTAAATCAAAGAGTAAAGGCAGGCTATGGCAAAATCTGTCAGGGTATTTCAGGTTCAGGTCAACAATTTATGGCAGGGTCGTCAGTATCATTACGGTTGCATCCGTGGTTCTCTTTGTGGCCTTCAGTGTCATCTTCAGGACGATTTATGTTCAATATTTCCACACCATACTGAAGCAGAACGGGAACAACCTGGGGGCTATCGTTGAAGGCTCTCTCTACAAATCGATGCTTGAGAATGACAAGAGCACCCTTCACAGCACCCTGGATATCATTAATACGATGCCCGGAATTGATGATGTGAATCTGTATGATCAGAACAACAACCTCACTTATTCTTCATTCTCTGCAGAATCAGAGCACCACAGCAATCCTGACTGCATCTCATGTCACACAAACCTTGACGAAATGTTTTCAAGGCGGGAAAGGAGCTACATGATCATTGACGAGAAGAGTGACTGCAGCATGAATCCCGACAAGCCGGGTCAGAGACATCTGCTAATCAGGCGGCCCATTCTCAATGAGATATCCTGTTATACCGCAGCCTGTCATGCACACAGTGAGAATGACGAGGTCCTGGGATCACTGATTATCAGGATGCCCATGAAGGATCTCGACAGTGCCCTGAAGAAATCGTCAGTTGATTTCCTGCTCCTGTCACTTTTCATTACCGCTGCAATTTTATCTGTACTGATCTTTTTTACCAGGAAGAGGATCAAGGATCCGCTGCACAGCATAATCGCCGCCAGCGAAGCCGTCTCGGCGGGTGAAGTCAAAACGAGGATTGCCATCGGCCCTAACCTGCTTGACGACATGAAGTTGGTCTCCCAGGCATTCAACAACATGCTTGACAACCTCGACAGGGCTGCAAATGAACTTGAAAACTGGTCGAAACAGCTGGAGTACAAGGTTCAGAAAAAGTCGGAAGAGCTCTCTGAGGTTCAGAATGAACTGATTAACGTTGAGAGGATAGCATCCCTTGGCAAGCTCTCTGCTTCTGTCGCACATGAGATAAATAACCCCCTGTCAGGAATTCTCATTTACACAAAACTCATTTATAAACAGCTTGATAACCAGGAAATAACTCAAAAGAAAAGAGACAATATCCTCAAGCAGCTCAAGCTTATTGAAGCGGAAACAAAGCGCTGCGGTGATATTGTCAAGGGGCTGCTTGATTTCTCCCGGAAAGATCAGGAAGACTTTGAACCAAAGCATCTCAATGAAATACTGCAGGGAACATATGAATTAATGGTGCATCACATTAAAATTGCCAATATTACATTCCTGACTGACTTTTCCGCAACCCATGACATGATCTGGTGCAGTCCAAACCAGATCAAACAGGCATGCATAGCAATCATAGTAAATGCATCCGAAGCTATCTCCGAGAAGGGAGAGATTATCCTCAGGACAAAGAATACCGATGACAATACAATCAGGCTCGAAATTTCGGACAATGGCTCCGGAATCGCACCTGAAGACATACCACATATCTTCCAGCCATTCTTTTCCACAAAGCGGGAAGCAAGAGGAATAGGGCTCGGGCTGGCGATTGTCCACGGAATAGTAACCAATCACAACGGAAGAATTGAAGTGGACTCCGTTGTTGGCAGGGGAACCACCGTTTCACTGATTTTCCCTTTAAGAAAAGAATAACCCCATGATCATGGCAGAAAAGATTTCAATACTGATAGTTGATGATGAGGAGTCTGTAAGGGACTCACTCCTCAACTGGTTCATCGAGGACGGTTACAGCGTTGAGTGTGCAGAAAATGCCAAGGCAGCACTTCATTTGCTTGAGGACAGGGAGTTTGACATTATCCTTGCAGATATCAAGATGCCCGGCATGGACGGCATGGAGATGCACAGAAGGATAAGGGCCCTGAACAGGGACTCCATAGTGATCATCATGACGGCGTTCGCGTCTGTTGACACTGCAGTGCAGGCACTGAAAGACGGAGCCTTCGATTACATCACCAAGCCCTTTGACCCGGATGATCTTTCGCACCTGATTCGCAATGCAGCCGCACAAATCTCGCTGAAGTCAGAAAATGAAACCCTGAAAAAAAGGGTCACCTCCCTTGAGAACATCGATGACCTTATCGGAAAGAGCGAAGCTATCCGGCAGGTGCTGAAGCAGATTGAAAACGTGGCACAATCGAATTCCTCGGTAATCATCACCGGTGAAAGCGGCACGGGCAAGGAACTTGTGGCCAGGGCTATTCATGCAAACTCACCTCGCAGGTACTTCCCGATGATAAGCGTTCACTGCGGGGCACTAACGGAAAGTCTCCTCGAGAGTGAACTCTTCGGCCATGAGAAGGGTGCATTTACAGGCGCCACCTTCAACCGAAAGGGACGCTTCGAGATGGCAGACGGAGGCACAATCTTCCTTGATGAGATAGCAACCATCTCTCCGAAGATGCAGATCGAACTGCTCAGGGTACTTGAAATGAAAAGCTTCGTCAGAGTGGGAGGCAACAAGGAGATAACATCAGATTTCAGGGTCATCTGTGCCACCAACAGGGATCTCAGCAGCATGGTAAAAAACGGCACATTCCGCGAGGATCTCTTTTACAGGCTTAATGTGGTCAACATAAATATCCCGCCACTGCGGGAAAGGGTTGATGACATTCCTCTCCTTGTCAACCATTTCATTGGCAAATACTGCACCTCCATGAGCAGAGACCTTATAACCATTGAACCTGCAGCATTGAGACACCTCGAGAGATTTGAGTTCCCCGGAAATGTCAGGGAGCTTGAGAACATGATTGAGCGGGCCATAGTGATAGGCAATGGCAGGGAGATAAGGCTGAAGGACCTGCCACTAGGCAGGGAGGTGGCAGACACAACTTTAGAGAGTCTTGATGAGGTTGAGAAGAGGCACATAGAACAGATCCTTGCAAAATACGATTGGAATGTTTCACGCTCTGCCAGGGCGCTCAATGTCGACAGGGTGACACTCTACAACAAGATCAGGAAATATGGTCTGAAGCAGCAGAAGTAACGGTTACTGACACGCACCCTTTGGAAGAAAAGAGGATCATATTGCTTTCCTGTGGCTCCTTTGAAAGGGAGTTCCTGAAAAGGATATCTGGAGAGGTGGAAGCCAGTTTCAGGCATCCGGCCGTGACGGAGGAGTGCCACCTCGACCTCAGCCCCTTTTACAACCCCGCCAGGAGACAATATGACGGCGACAGGCTGCTGCATCAAATACCCGGCTGCCCGAAAACAGAATATACCAAGATTATAGGCCTTTTCAGAGTCGATCTTTATATACCCATCCTTACGTATATTTTCGGACAGGCCATCCTGGGACAGAAAACCGCAGTTGCATCGGTCTACCGCCTCCGGAACGAGTTGTACGGGCTGAAACCGGATGAAGAACTGCTTCTTTCCAGGACTGTTAAGGAAGTGGTACATGAACTTGGGCATACATTCGGGCTTATCCACTGTCACTCCATGACATGTGTCATGCGGTCAAGCACATATGTCGAGGAGATCGACCTGAAGGACACATTATTCTGCCCCCGGTGCCGGGCCCTCCTTGATAATCAGTAATCAGCCCCCACATTCACTGCCGGCAGAAAACCAGGCAATAAAAGAAGACTGGTGCTGCCGGCAGTAAACATGGCAAAAAAGGAGACGGGGTGCTGCCGGCAGTGAACCTGGCAAAAAAGGAGACGGGGTGCTGCCGGCAGTGAACCTGGCAAAAAATGAAACGGGATCCTCCAGTAAGGAGAACCCCGTCACCAAATCAGGTATAATTCCCTATTTCGCCTTGAAGCCGAACATTATTGCCACGCATCCGCTTACAGGCAGCTGATCCTTTGTTCCGAAGGTGGAAACCTTCACAACCACTTTCAGTTGCTGGCTCGCCTCCAGTTTGAAGTCCCATATCTTGGCAAGTCCCTGTTCTTTATTGGAATAGAGCACTTTGCCGGTGGCATCATAGACGGTAAACTCAACAGGCGGCATGCCGTCTGCAGAACAAATGGCAAGGCGGTACTCAAGATCAGAATAAAATGTCTTGTAGAGTTCAGCCTCTTCACCCTCAACCAGAACGGCGGCATGATAGTTTCCGTCATGAAGGTAGGCACCCAGTTCCTTCTTGCAGAGCGACTTGGCAAAGCCCTTGCACTGAGCGGCAGCTTCCCCCGGACCAAGCAGGGAAAGGAGTACCGTTACCAGTAAAATCTGTATAAGCTGTCTCATGGGTATCTATTTTACGTATGTGTTTCTGATCTCTGCCACCTTTTCCTTTATGGCCAGGAAAGTATCCTGTTTCATTTCGGACCTTGCTGCTCCTGTTATCTCGGTCATACCGCTCTCTTCATTGAATTTGGCTGTTGAGGGTGCGGTTGAACGTTCGATCTTGTCAAAAATGATTTTCAGTTCATGAATGGGG
>DAIDJT010000070.1:0-6318 GCA_027451265.1 Bacteroidales bacterium
GAGAAGAAGATGATCGGTATACACCCTTGCGGTGTCCTCGTTGAAGTTGCCGGTGCCCACGGCTGCATACCTCTGGGTCACCTCGCCCTTGACCCTGGTTATCAGGCAGAGTTTTGAATGGACCTTCAGTCCTGGCACTCCGTAAATGACCTTCACCCCCTCATCAAGCAACTTATTTCCCCAGTGGATGTTGGCCTCCTCATCAAACCGTGCCTGAAGCTCAACAACTGTGGTCACACTCTTGCCGTTGCGGGCTGCATTCATCAGGGCGTTGATGACGCTCGAATTCCTTGCCAGCCTGTATAAGGTGATATCTATCGATGTGACGAACGGATCGATTGACGCTTCCCTGAGGAGGTCAATGAAATGATCGAACGGATGGTACGGGAAATAGAACATGATATCCCTCTTCCTTATAACCGAGAGGATGCTCTTCCCGTAATGTAATGCAGGATGCCTCACCGGCTGCAGCTTAGGGTAGTTGAGCCCTTCGCCCTCAATCCCGATGAACTTCATGAAATCCTTGAAATTGTGGTACCTGTTACCGGGCATGATCACATCCTCGGAGCCCAGACTCAGCTTTTTGGTGAGTATTTTCAGGAACTCCGCAGGCATCTCCCTGTCATGCACAAACCGCACCGGGCTCCCTTTCTTTCTCAGCTGGAGGCTCCTGGAAAGCTTGTCGATATAGCTTTCCGAGATGTCATCAGCTATCTCGAGCTCGGCATCCCTGGTAACCTTGATTGTATAGGCTGATATCTCGTCAAATGGCAGTATGGAAAAGATCTCCCTTAATCCCAGCCTGATCACGTCATCGAGAAACATTACGTACCTGATCCCCTTTTTGCCAGGCAGCTGGACAAACCTTGGCAGGATACTTCGTGAGGGTATCTCCAGGAGGGCGTATCTTCTCTTGTCCGTCTCGCTGTTGCGAAGTTGTATGGCGAAGTAAATGCCGTCATCAGTAAGGTTGGGGAGCTTGTTTTCCTTTGTGATGATCAGCGGCATAAGCCTTGAACGAACCTCCTTGCGGAAATAGTCCCTGACGAACCCGGCCTGGGATTCATCAAGCTGTTCCTCGTTCACAAAATGGATGCGGCGCTTTTTCAATTCATCCAGCAGGTCGGAATAGGTCTTTTCAAATATTTCATTCTGACTCAGAACGGTTTCCTGGATGGTCTTCAGCGCTGCTTTCGGGCTGTAGCCCAGTATGCTCTTGGCTTTGTTGCTGAAGAGCGACAGGCGTCTGAGGGTTGCCACCCTGACCCTGAAATATTCGTCGAGGTTGTTTGAATAGATTCCAAGGAAATTAAATCTCTCCAGCAGCGGTACGTCGCTGTTGGCGGCTTCCTGAAGGACCCTGGCGTTGAATGACAGCCAGCTTATCTCCTTGGGAATGTATGCTTTGCTCATGACAGGTCAGAGAGGGTAAGGTAGTAGAGTGTCCGGCCGCTCTCCGGTTCAACATCCGACCATTTTTCTGCGTCAAAAACAAGGCAGTAAATACCGGTCTTGGGCAGCGACCCGGGCTCATCGGCGGCGAAGTATGCTGCCATCTCAGTTATCAGGGGGTTGTGGCCGAAGAAGGTGATTGTATGGTCTTTGTCGTCCTGTTTTCTGATGAATGGAAGGAACTCATTCTCGCTCAGGTCAAGGTACAACTCGGGTGCAAGTTTTAATTCTCTCTCGCTGATGCCATATTCCCTGCAGAAGATGAGGGCTGTCTCCAGCGCCCTGAATGCAGGGCTGCTGATGATCCTCCCGGGGTCTTCGCCCTTTGACTTCAGTATCCCGGCCATCAGCCTGGAATTCACCTTGCCCCTGGCTGTAAGTGATCTTTCAAAGTCCGGAATCTCCGGTATCTGATCCTCGGCCTTACTGTGCCTTATAAAAATCAGTTTCCTCTGACTTTTCTCATTGTTGCTGCTTTTCTTCGCCATGATACTTACATTCAGTCATTTATAAAAAAGGAATAACTCTTCACGGTTTGCATTGCGATACCAGCTCCGGGTTTACGCCATGCGTCGGTTCATCACACCCCAAAGCAGGTTCCCATCTCCATCGCCTGCATTACCATCGGGTCATCACTCTCAACGAGCTTTGTCTTTCCGCCCACCTCGGAGAGTTTCACCGAACTGATTTCTCCGTTTCGCAGTGCGACCATCCTGCCGAATTCACCTTTGGCGATCAGGTTTGCCGCGGCTGCGCCGAACCTCGAGGCCAGAACCCTGTCCATGGGTGAGGGCGATCCGCCCCTCTGTATATAACCAAGCACTGTCTCTCTTGTTTCAAGACCGGTCTCCTCCTGTATCCTCCGGGCGAGGTATCTTGCCGGCGAGTCTTCTCCCTCAGGTACTGCAATACCCTCAGCCACAACCACAATCGAATAGGGTTTGTTGTTATCGGCCCTTTTCCGGAGATAATCCATCACCACCTTTTCGTTATGAGGAATCTCGGGGATCAGTATCACGTCTCCTCCGCCAGCCATTCCGGAATAGAGTGCCAGCCAGCCTGCATTGTGCCCCATGATCTCTATCACCATTATCCTCTTGTGCGAGTTGGCAGTTGAGTGCAGCCTGTCAATGGCTTCTGTGGCAATGTTCACTGCAGAATCAAACCCGAAGGTCATATCCGTGCCCCAGATGTCATTGTCAATGGTTTTGGGCACTCCCACAACATTAAGCCCCTCGTCTGACAGCATGTTGGCCGTCTTCATCGTCCCGTTCCCGCCAATGCAAACCAGGCAGTCGAGCCCCATCTGCTCGTAGTGTTCCTTTATCAGAAGGGGTTTTCTCGTCTCATCTTTCTTTTTGCCGCTTCCCTTGAATGGCTTCTCGCGCGAGGTACCCAGGATGGTTCCGCCGAGAGTCAGGATGCCTGAGAGATCACCCTCGGTGAGCTCATGATACTCCTTGTTTATAAGGCCCGCATAGCCGTCGCTGATTCCGATTACCTTCATCCCGTACTTGACGATGGCCGTCTTACCCACGCCCCTGATAGCTGCGTTGATGCCCGGACAGTCACCTCCCGCCGTGAGGATGCCTATCGTCTGTGGCCTGCTGTTCTTTTCAGATTTGCCCATGGTTGTTGAAGTTTTTCTTTATCAAATGTACTAAAAAGCACAGGCTTTTATCCGGTCATCAGCAATCAGATCAGAGAGAAGGATTAAATCGCTAAAGTTTTAACCGGCATGAAAACCGTTACTATTGTTTAACTTTACCAAGCACCAGCTTTCCGACAATGGCACCCAAGAACAACGGTGAGGCAAAAGATATAAAGGCAGCGATGGCCGGTTACATCGCAGGCGCCCTGAAGCTTCTGGCGATGCAGCCTGTGCCTGATGATCCGTCTATCCATGATGTCAGAGTTTTGATGAAGAAGCACCGTGCAGCTGTCAGGCTGGTGAAACCGCTTCTTGAAGAAGATGTCTTCCGCAGGGAGTACCTGGCGGGGCGGGAGACGGGTCGCCTTCTTGCTTCATGGAGAGAGACAGCGGTACTGCGCCGGACAGCAAAATCATTGAAAAAGGATAACCCGGAGCTGTTCGTGAGGCTCCATGACAATGAAAAGATTCAGAGCCTCCTGCGAAAGCATTATTCTACCTGGGAAAAGGCCGGTGAGCAGGCCAAAACCATAAAGGAAGTAACTGAACGGCTGAACAAAACAGGTTACAGGCTGAGGTTCCTTGGATTAAGGGCGCCTGACATGCAATTGCGTCTCTCTGAACTGGAGGGTACATACAGGTTGACTGCCTCAACTTACCTGTCTTGCCGCAATAAACCCACTGCCCGGAACCTTCATGAATTCAGGAAGAAGTCGAAGACATTCTTGTACCAGCTTGTATTCTTCAGGCACTTCGCACCACAGCCTGTCAGACAGCTTGAAAAGAGACTGGCCGGTATGACTCAAAACCTCGGGAAATACAATGACCTGGCACAGATTATGTCACTCATGGGTTTTCATTACGGGGCTGCGGAAAACAACGATGCCGACAATGAACTTGCCATCGTTATCAAGGACAGGCAGGACAAATACCTGTTGAGAGTCTGGCCAACAGCATACCGGATCTTCGCGCCGGGAAAGAAACTGCAGGATCTGCTTGGGATCTCCTTCTGATTGGAACATTCAGCCGTTATTATCCAGGATCTGCGGTGACGGGCGACACCGGACACCTTGATTGGAATCAGTCGCGGGCTAGTGGTGCTCTCCGGCCTGGCTGCCGGTATCCATGCCTCTCACCAGGGCCATCAGCTGCATCCTGTTCCTCACGTTGGCCTTCATGTATATACGTGAGGTGTGATCCTTTACAGTCTGAAGGCTGATAAACAGCTTGTCGGCTATTTCCTGGTTGCTCAGGCCATTGCATATTTCAATGATAATCTCGCTTTCACGGGCAGATATCTCATTTCTCCTTATGAAATCCTCTATTCCGCCGGGCAACGGAAGAGATTCGGGTATCCTGGCCGGTTTAAGATCAGCTTTGTAGCTGAGCCACAGCGACACAAGTGTTATTGTTGCAAAAAGGAGGAAGACAAAGACCAGCGCCATCCATGCAGAGTGTGGTATCAGCAACAGGGCAAGTGCCTGGACGACTGCGCCGCTGGTAATCATGATGGCCATTATGCCCCGGTCTCTCCGGCCCGGAGAGGATGAGTCACCCCTCAGGAGCGCAACTGCTGCCAGAACTGCAAAGAGCAGCGCAGCAGTCACATAATAGTACCTGAACAGTGGCAGCGCATCACTGAAGTCCATCTCCCTGATGACCAGGCCCAGTGCGGCAATGACCCCGAAGTTTATTACCAGGAAAACCAGGTTGTAGTAGCTGCGCAGCCTTACCCCCGACGCCTCCGCGGCAAACCTGATCAGCATCATCCACCCGAAGACAAGGAAAGGAAGGCCAAGAAGAAGGGTTATAACTGAAATTGTCGAATGCATTGCCTGATCAAGCCTGCTTCCCGCTATGGCAACAATAATAAATTGTCCCCATATTCCGTAGAAACCAAAGGCTGAGATGAAAAGATTGTGGTAAAAGAGCGATCTTAAACAGGGGAGGTGATACTCTTCGAGCAACCTTGTTATGAGCAGAATACTGCCCGCAGCCATCGCAGCAGAGAAGACAAAAATAACCAGGCTGATAAATTCCATTCCCGATATTTCAATAATACGTTGATAAACAGGCACTACTTTAGTAGGCCAGCCAAGACTTAAGTAGTGTTTTTCAAAATCACTACTAAGGTATGAATTCCATCAGTGCGTACCTTCCTAGATTTGCTTCAACAAACGAATTTTTTTCGGAAACATTAATAACAGTAAAAAGCAAACTGACATGGAAGCAAAAAGCATTTACAGGTATGTGCCCTCCTTCAGCGGATCTTACGGAACCGGCTGGAAGGCTATGGCGGACAATTTTCTCAGGTTACTGCTCGTGGTTCTGGTCCTGGCTGTGATCGGCTCCCCGATGATGGGGTCGCATTCAAACTGGAAGTTTGATGCAGGCGATTTCCACAACATCCCGTTTGATATGGATAACTTTTTCAAATTTGGTGCCTTCGGGGTGGCTGCCGCCTTCCTCGGACTCCTTGCGTTGCTCTGGTTTTTCCTGCTCGTACCCATCTTCAGATACGGGGGAAAGATGATGTTCGTACAGGCATCACGTCAGATAACACCTGATTTTGACATGCTTATCAGCGGTTTCCGCAAGAACTATCTTAATATAGTCCTTGCAAACCTTCTTCTTACTGCACTTATCGGGATAGGGGTGGTCTTCCTCTTCGTACCCGGCATTATCATCGCCTGCCGCCTGGCTTTTACCCCCTACCTTGTGATGGACAGGAACCTTGATCCTATCAAGGCAGCCGAGGAGAGCTGGAGACTGACGCGCGGCCACGGATGGACTATATTCCTCATGGGTCTTGTCAGCTTCTTCATCTATATTGCCGGATTCATCTGCTTCTTTGTCGGCGTGCTGGTGTCGGATATGTGGGTTAAGAGCTCCTTTGCCACACTCTACAACTCAGTGCTGATTGAAAAGGGACTCTGGCAGCCGGAGGCAGCTCCTGTGACTGAACCGCAGGTGACCGGTGATGCCCCGACAACAGAGGCATAATCAAACGGAGCATCCATTTATTTGAACTTCATAAACTTCACAGAGGGGGCCGGTCAGCCATGCCGGTCCTCTTTATTTTTGTCAGTAGTACCAGCTTGGGGCTCCGACAAAGAAGGAGAACCAATCATGTATCCGCCGGCGGGCGGATCGGGACGGCAGTACCAGCTGGCATTCGGCAGCCAGAGACTCCGGCGAAGACGGAGGATCATTCC
>DAIDJT010000070.1:6328-10244 GCA_027451265.1 Bacteroidales bacterium
CAGGCAATCTTTTTCCTCCGGTCAGATGGGGCAGCCATGCCGGCCTTTTCTTTTTTGCCGGTCCGGCCGGCCAGGTAAAACAAACAGTATATTAAAGAATTGATTGCAAAACCCGGGCCTAAAGCTTTGTCAGTTTCGCAAAGCGAAGCAGCAGCTTCTTTGTGCCGGCTGTCTTGAAATTAATCAGTGCAGTGGTGTTAGGCGATTCTCCCTCCACGGAGATCACCTCACCTTCACCAAACCGCTCGTGCATCACCCTGTCACCCTCCTCCAGGTCCCCGTTGAGACCCTGTCCCTGGCCTGCGTAACTGCCTTGTCCCTGGCCTGAGTAACTGCCCTGCCTCTGACCCGGGAAACTGCCCTGCCCCTTACCTGCGCTCCTGTTGTCACCCCGGCTGCTGCCGTCAGAAGCCACTGAAGGGCCCTTGACATCCTGCAACTTCGTCATCCGGGCGGGAGGGGTGAACGGACGCGGTTGTTCAATGGTTTCAGTACCCGGACGTGGTTCATGCACTGCCCGCTGACCAAAAGGTTTTCCTCCTGTCTGCGGGAAGCTTAAAAACTCACTCTCTATCTCACCTATGAAACGGCTTGGAGAGCTTCTTTCAAGGGTTCCCCACTTGTACCTGTTAAGGGCATAACTCAGTGTCACCCTCCGGCATGCGCGGGTGATTGCCACATAAAACAGGCGCCGTTCCTCCTCCAGCTCACGCGGATTGAAGTTGTTCATGGCTGACGGGAAGAGGTTTTCTTCAAGGCCAACAATATATACATACTTGAACTCCAGCCCTTTGGCTGAATGGATAGTCATCAGGGTGATCTTGTCCCTGTCCTCCGGCTTCTCCATGTCCTGGTCTGTAAGGAGCGAGACCGACTGCAGCCAGGTGGCAATGTCAGAAGGTTCGCCGTTTGTAACGGCAGACTCTGTAAACTCCTTTATACCATTCAGCAACCCCTGCACGTTCTCAAGCCTGTCAATCTCCTCGGGCACCTGTCCCAGCTTCAGCTCACTGAGGATACCGCTTGCAGTGGCCATATTATACGCTATATCCCATGCCGTAGCTGTTTCGGCCACGGCTATCACCGGTTTTATCAGGCCGGTGAAGAGGCTTGTCTTCATCCTCAGCGCGGGAGCCAGGTATTTTGTACTCAGTTCAGGCGAGCTGATGATTGACCAGATGCTCACTTCGAGAGTTCGGGCCAGCTCCATCAGCTTCTGCACCGTGGTGTCACCAATGCCCCTCCTGGGGTAGTTGATTACCCGTCTCAGCGCTTCCTCGTCGTCAGGATTGACAACAAGCCTCAGGTAAGCTATCAGGTCACGGATTTCCTTGCGTTCGTAGAACGATTGCCCGCCGTAGATCTTGTAGGGAATGTTGCGCTTGCGCAGCATTTCCTCGAAGATACGCGACTGTGCATTTGTCCGGTAGAGTATTGCAAAATCCTTCCAGTCGAGCCGTTCGCGCATCCTGGTGTCAAGTATGTCGGAAGCGGTCAGGATTCCCTCTTCACTGTCGATTGTGGTCTGGATGACCCTGATCTTTTCGCCCTCTTCGTTCTTTGAAAAAATGGTCTTTCTGATCTGCCCGGCATTCTTTTCAATCACGCTGTTGGCAGCATTGACGATTGTCTGGGTGGAGCGGTAGTTCTGTTCGAGCTTGAAGAGCTTATAATCAGGATAGTCATTCTGAAAATTGAGGATGTTCTCAATGCGAGCTCCGCGAAACGAGTAGATGCTCTGCGCATCGTCGCCCACCACGCACAGGTTCCTGTGGTTCTCGGAGAGCTTGTGAACGATGATGTACTGCGAATAGTTGGTATCCTGGTACTCGTCAACAAGAATATAGTCGAACCGGTTCCTGTACTCCTCCAGCACTGCCGGGAAATCACGGAACAGGATGTTGATATTCAGCAGCAGGTCATCGAAGTCCATGGCGTTGGCCTTGAAGCATCTGGCCGCGTAGTGCCGGTAAATGTTTGCTGCCTCGGGGATCCTTGAGGCTTTGTCTGCCTCGGTGATCTGAGGCACTGAGCCGTACTGCTGTGCGGTGATCAGATTGTTCTTTGCATGCGAGATACGCCCGGCAATTGCCGCAGGTTTGTAAACCGAATCGTCGAGGTTAAGCTCCTTTATTATTGTGCGTATCAGGCTGCGGGTATTGTCAGTGTCATAGATCGTAAAATTGCTTTTGTATCCCAGGTGATGGCCGTCAAAACGGAGGAATTTCGCGAAGATGGAGTGGAAGGTGCCCATCCACAGCGATCGTGCCATTTCCTGCCCTGCGATCCGGTTTATCCGCTCCTTCATTTCTCCGGCTGCCTTGTTGGTGAAGGTAAGGGCAAGGATGCGGTTGGCAGGAACACCCTGCTGCAGGAGATGGGCTATTCTGTACGTCAGTACCCTCGTTTTGCCTGACCCGGCCCCTGCAATAACCATCGCCGGCCCCTGCGTGTTGACAACGGCAGCCTGCTGTGCCTCGTTAAGCTCTTTCAGATAGTCGCGAAACATGAATGAAAATGCAGAATTTTAATCCCCCAAAGAACGGCATTTTTTATTAGGTTTGCATATCAATTGAATGACTAAATCCGTTAACTAGGTGTGTCAAGATACCTGGCTCTCATAATCATCATGTTGCCGCTGGCAGTGCAGGCGCAGATAACTGCCCCGGGCAGCCGCACCGTCAGGTACACAAACTATCCGGCCACTCTGCGCACTGATCCGGTCTTTATCTTTTGCACAACAGGCCCCGGCGATACCGGCACCCTTGAGGCATCAAGCCCCGGAGGAACAGCCCCGTTTACATTTACATGGACAAGGTATAATGAGATCGGAGGCGGATACACTATACCTGTCAGGACCGAATCAGGGGTGACATCCACCGCTGCCGGCCTTGCCGAAGGTGGCTACAGGGTGCAGATCACCGACGGCGGTGGCTATAGTACCGAACTTTATGCATGGGTGAACCTTGACAGGCCTTTCGTACGTGCTGCCCTGCTACACTATACATGCGATTATGTTGCCCTGGACGGAACCGCAAATCCTGATAACTTCAATTATTACGACCCGCTGACGAATGTTCCGAGGAGGCTGCCCAACGGGGTGAAGCACCTCTGGTCTTCATCGCCGGCATCGGCAATACCTTATCCTGACCTGGAGCTTGACCCGATTACTTACACACCACCGCTGACAGACGTACGTTATACTCTCCAGGTCACTGACAGCTTCGGATGCTCAGCTTCGGAATCATTTGACTATACCTCGATTCATGTCAAAGCCGAGTTCACAGCCGAGCCGGAAGAGGGGGAGTCACCCCTTGAAATCACGTTTACGGATAAGTCGGTCAGGGCAATGAAATACCTGTGGCGCTTCGGGGACGATTCCGTTTCAACGGCGCCTGACCCCGGTACACATACATATTATATTCCCGGAGAATATACAGTCACACTTGTTATCGAGAGCGAGCTTACCTGCAGTGACTCTGCCACGGTTAAAATAAAGGTTCTCCCTTCATCGCTCCAGATACCCAATGTCTTCACCCCGAATGACGACGGCCTGAATGATTATTTTGTCCCTGACAAGAAGTCGATCCGGTTTCTGAACCTTCAGATCTTCGCCAAGAGCGGGCACAGGGTCTACTTCTACCAGGGCGACGGAGAGGACCTGCAGGAATGGCCGGGATGGGATGGCCGGATCAACTACTCGGAAAGGAGGGCTGAACCTGGTGCCTACTACTATGTGCTCCGTGCCGAGGGTTATGATGATGTTGAATACCAGGGGCGGGAGTACAGGGGGACGGTCTACCTCTACAGGTAGAATTTGCGATTTGTGATTTGTGATTTACGACTTTATTAAGATTTAATTTAACTATTACAATTAATTATTTTTAACATTTTTTGCGGATAACTTTAGACAAAA
>DAIDJT010000071.1 GCA_027451265.1 Bacteroidales bacterium
TTACAAATGCCCGCAACCAGGCTGATGCCACACGTGAGGAGCTTGCACTGGCTGCAGAAAGACTTAAGCTCGGGGCCATCGCCAACACCGACTACCTGCAGGTGAAGACACAGCTTGCGTCAGAAGAGTCTTCGCTGGCATCAGCGGTCAACAACCTGAAGATGGCAAAGTTGAACCTGATGCAGCTTATGGAATACCCGGTAGAGGAGTCGTTCGAGATAATGCGTCCTGATATCAATGCCATCATCTCCATAGCTCCTGCCGCTGATGCAGTGTCTGTTTACCAGGAGGCGCTGGAGGTGAAGCCACAGGTTAAGATAGCTGCGATTAACCGCGAAAGCGCCTCAATTGACCTTGAAATCGCCAGGGGCGGATTCTTCCCGTCATTGTCGCTCAGCGCCGGTATGAGTACAGGGTTCACCGAGGCTGCTGAAATGGGGTCACAGCTGAAAAACGGATTCTCACCATCCCTGGGTTTGTCGGCTTCGATTCCAATTTTCCGGAACAACCAGAATAAAACCTCTGTTTCAAGGGCGAAGTACGGTATCACCACTGCCGAGCTGGATGAGCTTAATACCAGGAACCAGCTCCGGAAGGAGGTGGAACAGGCTGTGCTTGACGCCGAGTCGGCTCTGATAAGCTACCAGGCAGCATTGAACAGCTATGACTCATCAGTTGAAAGTTACAATGTGTCAGAGGAAAAATTCAAGCTGGGAGCAATGAACTCGGTTGACTTCCTGATACAGAAGACAAATCTTACCGCCGCCGAGAGCAACCTGCTCCAGGCGAAATACGAGCTTGTCTATAGCCACAAGATAATCGACTTCTACAGGGGAGTCGAACTGACATTCTGAGATAAAAACAGCAAACAATAAACACGATGAAAAAGAGAAATGTATTCATAAGCGCCGCGTTCCTTGCAGTGGCTGTTGTCACGCTGGCCATGGTGCACAGTTGCCGGAAAAGTAATACTTACGAGTATGAGACTGTAAAAGTAACGAGGGGTTCGATAGTCAATGAGGTCACTGCCACCGGAACCCTTGAAGCAATCACCTCTGTGGTGGTGGGAACACAGGTGTCAGGTATAGTTGAAAAGCTTTATGTCGATTTCAACTCACCGGTAAAGAAAGGTCAGGTTCTTGCAGAGCTTGACAAGACAGCCCTGAAGTCAAGCGTTCAGCAGTCGCTGGCCTCCCTTGACAACGCAAAGGCAGAGATGGATTATCAGGCTTCAAACTATAAGCGAAGCAAGGCTCTCTGGGAGAAAAACCTGATTGCTGAAGCTGATTATGACCAGGCGAAGTACAACTATGACAGGTCAGTAGCCACCCTTAAGAACTCCCAGGCCCAGTATGACAAGGCGCTTGTACAGCTCGGCTATGCTACGATCTATTCACCTATTGACGGGGTTGTGATGAACAGGGCTGTGGACGAAGGTCAGACAGTGGCAGCAAGCTTCAATACGCCGGAGATCTTCACTATTGCGCAGGATCTCACCCAGATGCAGGTAGAGGCTGACATAAACGAATCAGACATAGGTATTGTCAGGGTAGGCCAGAGAGTTGAATTTGATGTTGATGCATATGCCGGTGAGAAATTCAGCGGAACAGTTGAACAGATAAGGCTTTCGCCTGTGACAACATCAACTGTGGTTACCTATACAGTGATTATCAATGCCCCGAACCCGGATCAGAAACTGCTTCCGGGGATGACAGCCAACATTATTATCTATGCGGAAGAGCATCTTGATGTTCTGACTCTCCCTTACAAGGCGATAAAGTTCAAGCCCGATGCTGAGTACCTGGCCAAAATGGCCGAAGCGTTCATGGCTGGAAAAGCACCCGGCATGATGAATGCAAAAGCAGGTTCCGGATCATTCCCCGCTGCAGGCTCCGGATCATTTCCGGGTGCAGGTTCGGGATCATTCCCGGGAGCAGGTTCGGGATCATTCCCCGGAGCTGGTTCAGGGTCATTCCCTGGTGCAGGTGCAGGATTCGAGATGCCTACCATGGTATGGATAAGGACCGGTGACGGAATACGGCCTGTTCCCGTTAAGCTCGGATCAAATGACGGTGTGAATGCCGAATTGGTTTCCGGCCTCGCCGAAGGTGACGAGGTAATTGTAAAGATGACCATAGCTACCGCAAAGGTGAAAAAGGAAAAAGAGGTAGCCTCCAATCCGTTTATGCCGACCCCTCCGGGAAGAAGAAACACGCAGGGCAGCTCAAAGACAGGAGCAGATTCATCCACAAAGACAAAGTAATGAAGACAATTATTGACATAGCCACCCTTAAAAAGGACTATCACGTGGGTGAGGTCACGGTTCACGCCCTCAGAGGGGTGGATCTGAAGATAAACGAGGGTGAGTTTGTTGCAATCATGGGGGCCAGCGGCTCCGGCAAATCAACCATGCTGAACATCATCGGCTGCCTCGACCGGCCAACTGACGGGACCTACCTGCTTGACGGAGTCAATGTTGCTGGAATGTCGAAGAATGAACGTGCGGAAATCCGCAACCTGAAGATCGGGTTTGTTTTCCAGTCGTACAATCTTCTCTCACGCACATCCGCACTGGAGAACGTTGAGCTGCCCCTTATGTATAACCGCATGATTACCACGAAAGAGCGCAGGGAGAGGGCCATCGCTGCTCTTGAAGCGGTGGGGCTGGCTGACAGGATGGACCATATGCCCAATCAGCTTTCGGGCGGACAACAGCAGAGGGTTGCCATAGCACGCTCACTGGTGAATGACCCGGTTGTAATCCTCGCCGATGAGGCAACAGGTAATCTTGATACGAGAACCTCATATGAAATCATGTCTCTCTTCCAGGAGCTTAACAGCAACGGAAAGACAATAGTTTTCGTGACTCATGAGCCCGATATTGCAAAGTGTATGACACGGAGCGTTGTGTTCCGTGACGGACACATAATAAGGGAGGAAGATGTTAAAAGCAGGCTGAATGCGGCAGAGATGCTCAGGGCTTTACCTGTGGAGCAGGACTAAAAACAGAAAGAAATGAATCCGGGAAATCTTTTAAAAGTAGCAATCAATGCGCTGAAGCGCAATAAGATGCGCTCATTCCTGACGATGCTCGGGATAATAATCGGCGTTGCATCCGTAATTACAATGCTGGCAATCGGGCAGGGATCAAAGAAAAGCATCCAGGACCAGATAGCAAGCATGGGTTCAAACATGCTGTTCGTGATGCCCGGCAACATGAGGATGGGAGGGATACAGCAGGGGAGCTCTTCATCGCAGCGGCTTACCGTGGCAGATATAAAAGCCATCAAGGCAGAATGTGATGCCATTGTTGCCGTCTCTCCGGAGGTAAGAAGCAGCGGTCAGGCAGTTTCCGGCAGTTCAAACTGGCCCACGACAATCTACGGCGGGAGTGAACAGTATCTTGATATCAGGAGCTGGACTGTGGTAAGCGGCCGCAATATCACTGACACCGAGGCGGAAGGCTCAGCAAAGGTATGCCTTGTGGGCCGGACAGTAGCCGACGAGCTGTTCGGTGAAGGGATTGACCCTACGGGAGAGACAATCCGTTTTAAAAGCATTCCGTTCAAGATCATTGGCGTGCTCTCGGAAAAAGGGCAGAACAGCTTCGGTCAGGACCAGGATGACGTGATCATCGCCCCATACACCACTGTACAGAAAAGAATCCTCGCACAGACGTACATACAGTCAATCCAGATGTCAGCCCGCAGCGCGGAGGAGTCAGACCTGGCGCAGTCTCAGGTTGAGGAGGTCCTTCGCCGCACCCATAAACTGCGTGAGAACGAAGACAACGACTTCGATGTCAGGAGCCAGGAGGAGCTGGCGACGACAATGACATCTGTTACAGAGATCCTTACTATCCTGTTGGGGGCTATAGCCGGGATATCCCTTCTTGTCGGAGGCATCGGAATCATGAACATCATGTATGTTTCAGTCACGGAACGGACGCGCGAAATAGGTCTCAGGATGTCGGTCGGCGGCAGGAGTATTGATATCCTTCTGCAGTTCCTTATTGAATCGATACTGCTGAGTGTCTTTGGCGGGCTGATAGGGATAGTCCTGGGTTTCGCAGCTTCATCCATTGTGGAGGCACTCACTTCCTGGCCGATAAGCGTGATGTGGGGCTCGGTCATCCTGGCCTTCGCGGTATGCACGGTAATAGGTGTCTTCTTCGGTTGGTATCCGGCACGCAGGGCGTCAGAGCTTGACCCGATAGAAGCCCTTCGGTTTGAATGATAATTGGCCGGGATTGATTAGCTTTGATGACGCTATGGGAAACGACACAGTGACACGAAAGCGGAAGGGTTTGCCGGTTTTGCTGCATACCACGGGATGGTTAATATTGTTCATCCTGCCGCAGTTCCTGATCTCGGGAGGTCTTTTCAAGGACCAGAGGACAACACAGATTGTGCTTTTCAACACCCTCGTGTTCGTGGTGCTATTCTATACCAATTACCTGTGGCTTGTCCCGCGCCTGGCCCAGAAGAAGAAATGGTTTGCCTTCCTGGTGCTTGCCTCAGCACTCATCGTGCTCATGGGTTTTGCTTCCGGCAAGTTCTATGAGAATCTTTTCGCGCCGCCGCGCGAAGTGAGGGAACGGATAAGTGAGACGGAACAGAGGCCTCCGCGCGATAACCGCAACTCCCGACGGGGAGGGGGGATGGCAATTTACAATTTCTTCATCACATCATTCCTGGTCTCTGGTTTTGCCGTGGGGATAAGATACGCCGAAAGCGCCATACGAAAGGAGGAGGAGATAAAGGAACTGGAGAAGGAGAAGCTCAATTCAGAGCTGGCGCTTCTGAAAAACCAGGTCAGCCCCCATTTCTTCTTCAACACACTGAACAACATCTATTCTCTCATTGAGATAAACGGAAAGGATGCACAGGATGCGGTCCTCAGCCTCTCGAAGATGATGAGATACATGCTCTATGAGTCGGAGCAGGGAAACACCCGGCTCAGCAATGAGATAGAATTCATGAAGGGTTATATTGACCTTATGAAGCTCAGGCTCAGTGACAGGGTGAGGCTGTCAGTCAGTTTTCCGGAAGATTACGTTGATCAGGACCTGCCGCCGCTGCTTTTCATTCCATTCATTGAAAACGCCTTCAAACACGGGGTCAGCGCCGTGGGCAGCTCATTCATCGACATAGCGCTTGGTGTTGAGGACGGATTGATAACGTTCATCGCTGCCAACAGCCTAACCCGCGGGAGTTCTGACGGGCCGCAGGTGGCGTCGGGAATAGGGCTTGACAATGTAAGAAAGAGGCTTGCACTTCTCTACCCGGGCCGCCATGACCTCAGGATAGACAACCAGGAATCAGTGTTTACCGTAAAACTGACCGTAAGAAGCTAATCACCCGGCTAATGACAAGGGTTGTAGCCATAGACGATGAGCCCCTCGCACTGCAGCTTGTGAAGGGATATGTTGAAAAGACTCCCACACTTGAACTGGCAGGGGCTTTCGACAATCCCGTCGAGGCTGTGGCATTCATTCAGTCAGCCGACGTTGACCTTGTGCTGCTTGACATCCAGATGCCTGACCTGACGGGAACCGAACTTGCCAGGGTTATAGCAGGGGGGCCAAAGGTTATTTTTACAACCGCCTATGAGAAGTATGCCCTGGAAGGATTCAGGCTCGATGCAGTGGATTACCTGCTGAAGCCTTTCAGTTATGCAGAGTTTCTCAGGGCCGTCCAGAAGGCTGAAAGGCTGACAGGGGCGGAAAGGAGCCAACTGCCGGCGCTGGAGGTGAACAATGATTTTCTGTTCATCAAGTCAGAAAGCCGGATCCGACGGATAAATTTCTCCGAGATCCACTATATTGAAGGGTTGAAGGATTATGTCAAGATATGGCTGAAAGATGAAAAGAAGCCTGTCCTCTCGCTATCCACCCTGAAGGCGCTTGAGGCCAGGCTTCCCGGTGACCGGTTCATGCGTGTTCACCGTTCATACATTGTCAATCTTGAGACCGTGAAGGTCATTGAGCGCGGCCGCATCGTCTTTGGTGAGGTGCGCATACCGGTCACCGAACAGTATATTGAAAACTTCCGCAAGTTCCTCGAAGGGAATTTTATTTAAGCCCGAAGACCACCCCGCGCGAATCAGGGCCAGGCAATTTCATCTGAGCACAAAGGCCACTCCTTCGGAATCAATGTCCGGAAATTCTATCTGAGTACAAAGGCCACCGGCACCGAGTACCACACCGGCACAGGATTGCCGTCCTGCTTGCCGGGCTTCCATCGCGGGAGAGCACTTATAACCCTTGTGGCTTCGTCATCAAGCAACGGATCAACACTGCGGGTGACCTCCACCCTTGTCACCTCTCCCGTACTGCTGACCACAAACCTCAGGATCACCGTCCCCTGTATGCCATTGGCGACAGCATCAGGCGGATAGACCACATGTTCCATGATGTACCTCAGCAATGCCTCATTGCCACCCGGGAACGAAGGCATCTCCTGGACGATCACCCAGGGTTTGGGCTCAACCGGTGCAACGGGATCCACCGCGGTAAGATCCTCCGGTAATACCTCCGTGGCTGCTCCGTTGGCAATACTCTGGTTCAGCAGGTCAGCCGTCATTAACCCCTCACCGGTTGCCAGTTCGTCAATTACCACTGTCGGAGGAACGAACCGCACATTGTTCATTGCCTCAACAGGGGCTTTCGGAGCTGGAGGAACTGCCGGCGGTACCGGCGGAACGGGAAGGTCCGGAGACGGCATGGCGACGATATCAATTCTCCCGTCCGGCTGAAAATCAACCGGATCAGATGTAAAATATGGCACCAGGAAGAAGGAGGCGCCAACAAGCAAACCGGCAACCAGGGAGATACTCATCGTTGAACCGTACCGGCGCCGCAGATCATAAGCGCCATAATCCCTGTTGCGATCCCGGAAGATAATATCATCAAAACCGGGAGCCTTTTCTTTATTCCTCTTCATAATACTAAGTTTAGGTTAAATATATTAATGAAGAGGCGCCTCTTACATTATAAACATCAAAAATTGTACCACGAATGTTTAACAAATCGCAATTTCATGATTTGTATCATTTATTTGCGTTGATCGCATATTATCTTTGTCCGCGATATGAAAACAATTGCATAACGAATAAAAGAAAGAAAGAAATGAAAGCAAAGTTTGCTCTTTTAATGGTCCTTCCACTTCTGGCGGTTATGATTTCCAGCTGTGAGAAGGATAAGGAAGACCCGTCAGTCACACTCGGTGCCCAGGCGAACACCACAGTTCCCGGATTCTATTCAGTTTCACTGGACAAAACCTATACAATGAGCCAGGCTGCAGATAATTCAGGCGTAGTTGATATGTTATGTTTTTATGAGGCCGAGACCGGCAACAACATTGCCCTTGCCTCTCCGGGATCAGGCATTACAGGAATCTTCACAGGTGATGACATGCCTGATAACTGGACAACAAAGAACACAACATATTTCTTCATGACATCTCTTACTGCAACGCAGTTTGATGCAGTGCAGGATGGTGATGCGCTTATTGAGACTTCGTTTGACAGCGACAACGCACGCAGGAAGGCAAAAGACGTCCAGGTTGGCCAGGTATGGGCATTCAAGACCCAGGACGGCACCTACGGACTCCTTCTGGCCACTGCTGTTACCCAGGGCACAACCGGCACTGTGACCTTCAAGGTCAGGACGAAGTAGTTCTGCCATGGCAAAACGGATTCAGTGCATAGCTTTACTGATCATCATTGCTTTTGCCGGCTGTGTCAAGGACGATCCTGAGACCACCCCGCTGATACTGATTAAGACTGGCGGAACCTTTACTGCCGACGGCTCGGCAGTTGCGCCGGGAGGTGCGCTCAGGTTCGGATTGTCGGTATCCGGAGGTGGCGGGGCCATTACCAACCTGGTTGTTAAAAGGGTCTCTGACGGGGTGGCTGTCACTGAAGCCGACAAAGGGATGTATATCAGCTACGGCGGCCTTGACACAACCGTTTCCTATATAAGGGGTTACGGGCAGGTTGAAAAGTGGGTCTTCTCAGTAATGAACTCGTACCGCGACACGGCATCAGTATCACTCACTGTACTGAAAGGCTCCGGGTCTGCATGGGGTGAGATCAGCTATCACCCCTCTGTGAGAATCGGGTTGCAGGACAATAGTACCTTACCTCATTTCGTTGACCTCCACGCCGGTCTTGTGTATGATGCCGCCGGGGTGGCAGGCCATGAGGCAGAGGTTGACATGGCAGCCTTCTGGTACCTTACCTCGGGAACCTCATCGCCAACCCTTACCTGTCCGGCCTACTCCTCAGCCCTGACATACTACCCCCTGTTTGTTTCATGGAGTGCCAGGAACCAGACAATGTATGATTACTACACATCTGACAATAACCTTGTCACGCCTGCGCAGTTTGACCTTGCCTCCAATGACAGCCTGCTGGTCAACGCCTACCGGCCTGGCAGCGTGAGCGGTCAGTCGAAGTTTGCCTATACCGGCAAGGTCGTGCCCTTCCGTTCCGCCAACGGTAAATACGGTCTCATAAAGGTCATACGCACCGATGAAACAGCATCAGGCGAGATGGAGATTGCCGTGAAGATCCAGAAATAGAATCAAATAATAATTTAAGAAGTGAAGTTTTCACGATTTATACTATCTGCAATACTCCTTCTGGTTTTCGCTGCCGGAGTCTCTGCCCAGGGGACCATCACAGGCAGGGTCACCGGCCGCCCGGAAGGCCGCCCGCTCCCTGACGCAGCAGTGATACTCGACGGGACCAGGGGCGTAACCACCGGCAGTGACGGCATGTTCATTATTGACAATGTATCCCCGGGCATCCATACCCTGGAGGCAAGGATACTGGGATACACCACACGGAATGAGACTGTGGATATAAAGGATGGTGCAACCAGCACTGTCAGTTTCGGGCTTGACGAGGAATTCATTGACGCCGGGGCAGTCATCGTCACCGCAAATCGCGGAACAAGCCGCATTGCAGATGTGCCGGCCCGTGTCACCCTGATCAGTTCCGCCGCCATTGAGTCAAGGCCGGTTTCCACCGTTGACGAGATGCTCTCCACGGTGCCCGGGCTGAATGTCAGCCGCTCATTCGGGATCTTCTCGCACAAATCAAGTGTCACAATGCGCGGCCTCAGCGGCAACGAACAGGCCAGGGTGCTGGTGATGATTGACGGAGTACCCGTCAACAAATCTGATGGCGGCTCTGTCAACTGGAATCTTATTGACCCGGCAATTGTGGAAAGGATCGAAGTGGTCAAGGGACCTGCCTCGTCAATGTACGGCAGCAATGCAATGGGAGGAGCCATCAATGTCATTACGCGCAGGCCCTCAGGTGCACTCTCGGGCAAGATTACCGCGGGCTATGGCACATACAATACCTTCACAGGAAGGATCAGTCTTGGACAGAAGCTGAATTCCGGACAGGACAGGGGATTTTACTACATGCTTAATGGCTTTTACCGGCAGAGTGACGGCTACATTACCCAGTCAGAGTATGACCGTGCCGCTAATCCTTTCATTGTTCCGTCAGACCTGCAGGAGTACTCAGGCAGCCTGAAGACAGGTTATTATATCAGGAAAGGAGAATTCCTGGAAGCCGATCTCATTGCCTACAACGACAGGCGCGGCACAGGTGAACTGTTATGGCAGCCTCACGGCAACACTACTGACCATGATACTTACCAGTTCAGAGCCCGCTACAGTCTTGAACGCGAACGCCTTTCTGCTGATGTGAGTCTCTTTTGGCTGAAGGAAGACTATAAAAAGGTCAATGAGTACATGAAGGATGACTATACCTGGTACAATGTGCTTTCAGAAAGACTTGATGCGGGTATGCTCTCTTCCGTTAACTGGAAGGCCGGTGCCCGGCACAGGCTTTCCGCCGGGATAGACCTGAAGGCGGGAAGCGTGGATGCAGCCGACGTTTATTTCACCTCCACGGATATCGTATACAATCGCGGCACGATGATCAGCTCAGGCCTGTATGCCCAGGATGCCCTTTCAATAGTGCCTGACCGCCTGACCCTGACCGCCGGGCTAAGGTATGACCTCTCAATGTTTCGCAACGGCGCCTTCTATATCGATACCCCGTCAGCAGAAACGGCCTTCATGCGGAGCATCGAGGATCGTGGCATGGACAATGTGACCTGGGGTGCGCTCAGCCCTAAACTGGCC
>DAIDJT010000072.1 GCA_027451265.1 Bacteroidales bacterium
CGCGACAATCTTCCTGCAAGCGCTGCAGATGCCAGGTTCAGGTATTTTGAGGACTTCATTCCAAGGCCTTCCACCGCATCAGTTATGCTGGTTGTCGGGGCGGCAAAAGGTGAAGATCCGGCCAGGGCAATGATGTGGACACTTGCAGGCTTCCCGCTGACCACCGTGGCTGTCCCGGTTTGGGTCAGCGCAGGTGAAAACATGCCTGCAGTGGTGAGCATGAAGGAAAACATGCACGCTCCCCTTTGTGATGCTGCCATGACCCTCAAGCGACAACTCTTCCCCATAGCCAGGGGATCGGGCCCGAAATACATTAACGTTGCCCCCCTGCTCAACTGTGAGAAGACCGGCATACTGCAGAAGCTTGAACCGGTGGAAACAGAGATCTTCAGAAAAACAGCCGAGATGGTTGCTGCCTTGCCCGCAAAGGAAAAGCAGCAGAAAGAAGCCATCCTCGAACACTATAAATGGCTTGACGGTTATATCATTCAGTCATACCGTGAGTTATTTGGAGTGGAAGTGAAATAGCGGAATTCACACGTAACTTTTTTCAGGATGAACATAAGGAAATTACACGCTATAAGAGGCCTGATGCTTCTTGTCGCTTTGTTGCTGATGGCTCCTTCACAGGTCAGAGGCATTGAAAAGTACAGTGACCCGGCAGCCGTTAACCGCAGGATAGAGCAGCTTCGACAGGCGAATCCCTCGATGGTGAAGGTGCTGAAGCTTGCTGTCACCCCCGGTGGCAGGGAGATGCTTATGATTGAGATAGGGAGGGATGGCAGTTCTGCACCGGCAGTTCTTGTTGGCGCCAATTTCTCCGGCATCACTCCGCTGGCCACCGAGGCAGCTCTTGAACTCGCTTCACGGATAGTGGCCGACACTTCCCTGAATACCGGTTTAAGATGGTACATCATACCCCTCGGCAACCCTGATGCCGGTGCGCGTTACTTCACCAGGCCCCTCTGGTCTGATCCGGGTAACGGAAGGCCGTTCAATGATGACACTGATGATCAGACAGATGAGGATGGCTACAATGACCTCGACGGGAACGGCATCATCACCCAGATGAGGGTCAAGGCGCCTGACGGCACATGGATACCCATTGAGGGTGAGCCGCGCCTGATGCGCAAGGCTGACGCCTCAAAGGGGGAGAAGGGAATCTATAAGCTCTATACCGAAGGCATCGATGACGACGGCGACGGACAGTATAACGAGGATGTGCCGGGCGGCACAAACGTAAACATCAACTTCCCGCACCTCTTCAAAAGCTTCGGCAGGAGAAGCGGGCTCTATCCCGGCTCCGAGCCCGAGTCGGCAGCACTGCTGCAGTTCGCGTTTACCCACCCCGAGATAGCCATGGTCCTTGCCTTCGGTCAGACCAACTACCTTCTTTCGCCCCCGAAGGGCGGCAGAAAGGGATCGGTTGACACGGAGAACATCCGCATACCGCGCGAGACAGGCACCTCACTCGGCATTGACGTCTCGCGAACATATACCATGGCCGAGGTCATTGAGCTGGTGCAGCCGATGCTTCCTCCGGGCATGACGGCTGACGAAAGCCTGATTTCCAGTTTCCTCGGGCTGGGCGCGGTGATCAACCCCCTGCCTGAGGACATGGCTTTTTATAATGAGATATCATCGGACTTTAAGGAGTACCTTAAGAAAAAGGGGGTGACGGCCGAACGCCTCGAACCGGCACAACCGGAAGACGGGGCATTCGAGCTGTGGGCGTATTACCAGCTGGGGCTGCCGGTGTTCACCATGGATTTCTGGGGACTTCCCAAACCGAAGGAAGAAAAGAGCGACGGCAAGGGCGATGAGAAAAAGACCGACGTGGTCAGTGATGCCCGGAAGACAGGCGACGCCGTGAAGGCTGACACGAAGACGGACGACAGTGTGAAGGCTGACCCGGAGAAGGGTGACGCGGTACAGGATGCCCGGAAGACAGGCGACGCCGTGAAGGCTGACCCGAAAAAGGGCGATCCGAAGGAGAAAGCACAGCTTGCATTCTCCGACACATGGCTGCAGGGCCGCGGATTCACATCATGGAAGAGCTACAGCCATCCGACCCTTGGCGAGGTGGAGATAGGCGGGTTCACCCCGTTCATCGAAAACACCCCGCCGGAGAGCATGGTTGATTCACTGCTTGCCCTTCAGCTTCCGTATGTCTCTGAACTGGTGAAGAAGTTGCCGCGGCTGGCTGTCACTGAACTGAAGGTGACTGAAAAGGGCGGCGGCGTTTACCGGTTGGAAGCATGGGTGACAAATGACGGTTACCTCTCCTTTCCCATAGCAATGGGCAAACGGAACAAGGTGCCGTCACCTGCCATACTGACCATCGGGGGCGATGGCATTGAGATCCTTTCCGGCAAGAAGAGGACTCCGGTTGGTGAGGTCGGAGGGATGAAAGCGGTCAGGTATGTCTGGCTTGTCAGGAGCCCGAAGAAAACAACCCTGACGCTCAGGCTGGAGTCGAAACAGGCAGGGAATGACAGTGAAAAGGTAATCATCGGAGGCTAGAGCCATGGAAAGAAAAAAAGCATTCATGATATTGGCATTAACGGTTGTTGCCGTGATGTTCACCCAGGCACAGGAGGTGAAGGTGCCCCTCCGCTTTGATTTTTACTACAGCTATGAAAAGATGGCTGAGGCAATGAAGGCCCTCAACACCGCTTATCCTGAGTTCACAAAGCTTGATGAGGTGGGCCGCTCCGAGGAGGGAAGAATAATCTGGGCACTGACCATCAATAACCCGAAGACCGGTGAGCCGTTTACCAAACCGGGCGTTTACGTCGACGGCAACATCCACGGCAACGAGATCCAGGCAGGGGAGGTATGCCTTTACCTGGCAAACAGGCTGCTGACAAACTACGGGAAAATCAAGGAGATAACAGAAGTGGTTGACCGCAACGTGTTTTATATTATTCCGGTGGTTAATGTGGATGGCCGTGCACATTTCTTCGCGGATGCGAACACCCCCAGCTCCAACCGCGGACTCCGGATACCCGTGGATGATGACCGTGACGGGCTGTTTGATGAAGATGGTCCGGATGACCTTGACGGCGACGGGAGCATAACCAACATGAGAATCAGGGATACCCTCGGCAGGCTGAGGAGTGATCCCGCCGACAAGAGGCTTATGATAACCGTCAAGCCCGGCGAGAAGGGCGAATGGACCAGGCTCGGGCAGGAGGGAATTGACAATGACGGAGACGGTCAGGTCAACGAGGATGGCGAAGGTTACGTTGACGGAAACCGCAACTGGGGGATGAACTGGAATCCTCCTTACGTGCAGAGCGGAGCAGGAAACTACCCGTTTGAGGGCAAGGGCATCAGGGCCATCGCGGAATGGATGCTGGCCAGGCCCAATATTATCCTGGTGTTTGCCTTCCACAACAACGGAGGCATGTATCTCAGGGGCCCCACCTCCAAGGCTGCCGGCGAATTGCCGCAGGGTGACGTGGCAGTCTATGACTACCTTGGAGAGCACATGGAGAAAATTGTGCCCGGATACCAGTACCTGATCAGCTGGAAGGACCTCTATTCGACATACGGCGACTTTACTGATTTTACAGACAAGCTTATTGGATCATACTCACTTGTTGGTGAACTATACCAGCCTGAGACGGAGACTTATGACGGAACGCCGAAGAGGGGTGAGGAAGAGCGCTCAAGGAGTGATGACCCCACGGCGGGAGAGCGGCAGAGGCTGCTGTTCGATGACAACGTCAACCAGGGCGAGCTCTTTAAGGAGTGGAAGGCTTACAAGCACCCGCTTTACGGTGACATCGAGATTGGAGGGTGGACAAAGATGAGTTCGCGTCTGCCGCATCCGTTCATGCTGCAGGACCTGGTTCACAGGAACGCCTCATCGGTCATCTTTGCAGCAAAGCAGACACCTAAGATAACGATGGATGTGTTTGAGGTGAAAAAGGTTGGCGGTGACCTGTGGAGTGTAAGGGTACGGCTGGTAAACAGCGGTGCAATACCCTCAGTAACCTACGAAACAGTGAAGAATAAATTGTATCCCATTGACAAGCTGACTGTTGCCGGGCGCAATGCCACGGTTGTCGGAGGCGGGGTGCTGACCAACGCATGGATGAATCTCGTCAGTTACAAGGAGTACCGTCCCGAGGTGCAGATGTGCCAGGTGCCGGGGTTGGGCAAGGCGGAGTATCAGTTTCTTGTGAGCGGCAGAGGCGATATTGAGATAAAGTATGAGTCGCGCAAGGCAGGCACCATCAGCAAGACGGTGGAGCTGAAGTGATTCAGCCCGGCGGTGGCTATCGCCACGGCTCTCATGCCACCGTTTTGTGCTGCTCAGGGGTCTCCTATGCACTGACGCTCAACTATCTTATAACCACCGGCTTTCTGACTTGCTGGCCGGGCCTGACTGCCGGCACGCCACCGGCTTCATTGTGAACCGTTGCAGGGCGACCCGTTGTGTCTGACGGCCTTCCGGGAATATTCTCCCTGCCAATCCTGTCAATGACATTAGCCGGAGCGGTGCATGATGTGCATTCATCAGTGATTGTTGAGTAACCGATATTCTTACCCTTATAGACATAGGTCACCATCTCAAACGGGTGCATCCTGTTTTTGAGGGGGTTCAGGACATCTCCCGGTGATGAGTATCCGTACGTCACGTTCCATGGACCGGTTGATGCTATGGCAGCACCCGGGTGTTCCGCAAGAGGAACCAGCCTGACCTCTTTTCTGAACCATACCTTTGCCTTTTTTGCGTCAGGGAGCTCAGGTACGGACTGAGGTGCTGTAAGTGAAGCATGCGGTGCGTCGGCTCCGCGTACCAGCGTAACGGTTCCTTCCGGAGCAGTCTCACCGCGGATGGCGCTCACCACCACGAAGCTGCTGTCTGCCGAGAAGGTCTCGCTTCCGGGCCTGGCTGATGCCCTGAAATTTTCATGATCAACAGCAGAAACCATAAGTCCGTCGGTCTCAATCCACTCTGACTCCACCGTGAATCCTTCCACCTCAATGCGCGCCTTTACCTTCTGTCCCGGTTCAAGGGTGAGACCGCTGACAGAGAACATGCCCAGAGGGTTGTTAACCATGCCCCGGTTAGTACCAGCCTTGCCGGCAGAGGATGGAACGTTCGCTGGAGCCCTGTTACCCGCACTAACAGTGCCTCTTGCTCCCGGGCTATGAACTTCTGTTGCACGGGATCCGGCGGCACCGGAACCGGTCTTCTGACCTGACGTATCTTTGGTTCCACTGACATCCAGGGGTCCGCCGGCCAGCCTCACCTCAGATCCGGAACTTGTAATGAACTCTATCGGACCACGGTAAACGGTAAGATTGTTTCTGAACTCATTCAGACGCCTGACGGCTTCCTGCTGCGGCACAGCCCCTCTGAAACGGTCAGCAGGAGTGCCAGCTGAGACAGATGATGCTGCACCGGACGAAGCCCCCTGCTGTGCTCCGGCAAGCTTCGCCCATTTGCTGGCTGAACCGGCAACAATGCCCTCAGCCACACCTGTGAAGTAATCCGCTGCATAGAGTTTTACTTCCCTGAATGGTATCGTGACACTTAGCTCAGGACTGGGATTTGGCACGCCAGGCAGCCTGATCCTCACCTTGTCGCCATTCTTCAGGGGCACATTACGTGCAATGAAGACTCCGTCATCACCCGTGACGGATGTGATCTGATCCACCGAACCGTCCGGCCGGCTGACCAGCAAAGTGAGACTGCCCTTGTACGGTACTTTTTCCGTCATGCCGGGCACATCTCCGGGCACAAGAGTGTGAACCTCCCCGGCTACATAGTCGCCCCAGGCACAGGCCTCATGGATGACCATGCTGTAACCGTGAAAATCAGGTTTCTTGTATTTCCAGAGCGAATAGTAGCTGTCGAGCAGCGTGAATTTCTTTGATACTATCTTCCCGCCAGCCTTGAGCCTGAGCCCCACATCGGCATCAAGGGTCATCCCGTCGGTGGCAACAGTCCCCTCCATCCCTCCGTTGACATAGACATCAAGGGCATTGTAGCCCTTAACCTTCAGGTTAGCAGTGCACTGGAAGCCTATAAAGGCCTTCATCTGCGAGGTGATATCATAACCAATGTCACACCATGAATCAATAGTTGAAACGTTTTTGATGCTCGTCGGCAGGTACCAGAAAGTATTACCCCGGGCTCCCATAGCCATCTCAATCCCCTGGTGGATCTCCACCGCCAGGGTCACATGACCTTCCAGGGTGGCAAGGATAAACAAACCTATCTCGCACTTACCAAGATCTGACATCTCTATCACCGTTCCCCATATCGGGGTTTTGGCCTCCTCCTTCAGCTTCATGCTGGTATAGATCTTCATGTCAACCTGCTCAGTAGCCAGGAAGACGAGCCGGTAACCGTTGTTCTTCGTATACTTCCCCTCAACACGGGGATTTGTGATCAGTATCTGTCCGACGAGTGTCGCCAGAAGTGAGTCCTTTTCAGTCTTGTCCAGGACGAAAGTAACACTGTCAAACCGGAGATTGACCGCATACTTATTGTTCAGCTGCAAGGAACTTTCAACGACACCCTCAGCCATCGACACGGTGTTTGCAAGTGTCAGCGGAACCTCCTGTTCAGGTACGTCAATATCCTGAAAAACGGCTGACATCGATGGCCGGAGGGCAAGCATCCGGTTGTCGTCAACCGGCTCCGCCTGCATTATCAGATCACTTTCAGGGTCAAGATAAACAGAGTCGGGACTGGGTTCAAAGGCTCCGCCCGACAGGTCGAGGATACCGTCCTGCTGAAACCTGATGCGGCTCTTTTGGGCAGGAGTCAGCATCCTGACATTGGGAGCCAGCTCATACCTGACGCCTTTGAATGTCCCGGGTTTCTCACCGCGCGCCATGGCACGCGCTGCAGCAGGATGAATGGCCTGCTCCGATGGATGAAGGTCTTGAACGGTAACCACACCCTCAGGCCTGACAGCGTTTTTCATCTCAGGCTGCTGTGCTGAAGCAAAGACCGGCAACAGAAAAAGGACAGCAACAACATGTAAAAGACGGTTTTTCATAATGTTTAGGGGTTAGTGCTTTTTTACAACGCAGATAATCACAGGTTTAATATATCAGCAATGCTGAATTTTTAAAAACTGTGCATTTTTGTTCGAAATCTGATTTCCTCAGCTTTAATTCCTAATTTAGCAGATGATGAATCAAAAGCGTAGAATCATGAAAATATCAGAGCACCCCACATTCAACAAGGAATGGGACAAGAAGGAGACAAAAAAGAAGACGGAAAAGATGCTGGAGGAGATAGGTGAGCTTCAGCACAAGATGTATGCCCAGGGCAAATACGGCATCATAGTGGTGCTGCAGGGTATAGATGCCTCCGGTAAGGACGGGGTGACAAAGGGACTGCTGAAGTACTGCAACCCCATAGGGATAGAGGTTTACAGTTTCAAAAAGCCGACTGACCTGGAGTATGCTCACGACTTCCTCTGGAGGGTTCATAATGTCTGCCCTGCAAAGGGTGTGATGCAGGTCTTTATCAGATCACATTATGAGGATATTCTGGTTCCCTCAGTTGAGAAGTTTATCGCCCCTGAGATCATTGAAAAGAGGTATGAGACGATTAATACTTTTGAAAAGATGCTGGAGGATCATGGTACGAAGGTGCTGAAGTTCTTCCTCAATGTATCGAAGGAAACACAGAAGGAGAGGCTGATGGAGCGAATCGAAGTGGAGGAGAAGCACTGGAAGCACAAGGATGGCGACTGGGATACACGCGAGAAGTTCGACCAGTACATGAAAGTGTATCAGAAGATACTGACACGCTGTAATGATGTGCCATGGAATGTAGTGCCAGCTGACAAGAACTGGCAGAAGCTTTATGCCGTTGCTGAGGTAGTGCTGAAGACTCTTAAGGAACTGGACCTGCAGTGGCCTCCCCTCGCAACTGAGCGGTTCAGGAAATAACGGTTCCTAAAGTTGGCAGACGGCAGGGTTCGTCAGCGGGGATATACAATTTCTGCTGGTCTGCCCCAACTCATCAATCAATCTTTTAACCTGCCTGCTTCCATCTCAGGATAGGGGCAATCCGGCCCCGGGCCGTCAGGCATTGCACATCCGGAATGCTCATCTGATGTCTGTCCCCGGGCCGTCAGGCAGTGCACATCCGGAATGCTCATCTGATGTCTGTCCCCGCGCCGTCAGGAATTGTACATCCGGAATGCTCATCTGATGTCTGTCCCCGCGCCGTCAGGTATTGTAAGCCTGCAAATCCGCCGTGTTTGGAAGCGTTATGCAAAAGATGTAAATTTGCCGGACACCCAAAAACAGAAGATATGATCAAGGTAAATGAGTATTTTGAAGGCAATGTAAAATCAATGGCACTGGAAAACGAGGACGGTAAGGCCACTGTTGGCGTCATGGCTGCCGGTGAGTTCGAGTTTGGCACATCAACGGTGGAATACATGACCGTGGTGTCAGGTTCGATGACAGTGCTTCTCCCAGGTGAGACGGAGTGGAAGACATACGCCCCGTTCCAGACCTTTGTGGTGCCTGCAGGTCAGAAATTCAAACTGAAGCTTGCACAGCCAGCCGCATACAGGTGTCTCTACAAATAAATCACCGTACCGATGGCAGGACACAAGGGGCAACCCTACTATGATATCTTTCTCAGGTACGAGATGTGGCTTGAGAGTGTTGCGAAGGAACGGATCCTTGACGGTGAAGGGTTTGCAATTCTGCTTGACCTTGACCAGACCGGTTCACTCACTGCTTCTGCGCACAACCTCGGGATGAGCTACCGCAAGGCGTGGGGCCTCCTGCATGATGTGGAGAAACACCTGGGCTTTGACCTGACGGAGAAAAGGCGCGGCGGCGCTGCCGGAGGACGCACGGTGCTTTCCGAAAAGGGGAGACAGCTGGTCAGGGCTTACAACAGCCTGCGTCACGAGACCGACATCGCAATGAAGAGCATTGCCAAAGTCTTCTTCAACAGGATCAATGAGATAAACGGCCTGAAATGAGAAAATCTGTTGCATTCATGACGGTCACCATGTTGCTCCTTGCCGGATGCGGCGGGGAGAGGAGCCGGAAGAACCTCATAATCCTGCATGCCGGCAGCCTCTCTGTACCCGTAAAGGAGCTGGCTGACGCCTTCATGAAGGACAACCCGGGAGTAACGGTCCTGACAGAGGCTGCAGGAAGCCTTCATACGGCCCGTAAGATCACCGAGCTGGGCAAGCCCTGTGACATCATGCTCTCGGCTGACCATATAGTTATCAGCAGCATGCTAATCCCGGAGTATGCTTCATGGAACATACGGTTTGCTACCAATGAGATCGTGATTGCCTTTCGGCCCGAATCAAAATATTCATCAATTTTCCGGGCTGATAACTGGGCAAACATCCTTCTGAAGGATGACGTCATCATGGGCAGGGCTGATCCTGATGCCGACCCGTGCGGTTACCGCACGGTCTTCGCCGCGAAGCTGGCAGAGGAGTATTATGGCAGGCCCGGGCTGGCTGACTCGCTACTGGGAAAGAACACCGAGTACATCCGTCCCAAGGAGGTGGATCTTGTGGCGCTTGTCTCTGCCGGTGTGATTGACTATATGTTCCAGTATAAATCTGTTGCCATTCAGCACGGATTCAGGTACCTGGAGCTCCCTGACGGGATAAACCTCTCGTCGCCGCTGATGACGGAGCGGTATGCCACTGTCTCGTACATGGTTCCCGGCGAAGCTCCGGGTGTTCGCACGGAGGTGCGGGGCGACTATATCAGCTACTCGGGCACGGTTCTTGACCGGGCGCCGCAGAGGGAGCTGGCGCGGCGGTTCTTTGAGTTCATGCTGAGCGACGAGGGCGCCGGCATCTTCAGGAAGTGCGGCCAGGAACCTCTCGTCCCTGCCGTCGCCGATGACCCTGATGCAGTGCCTGCCTCACTGAGGAAATATTTGACTGCTGTCTCAGCTCAGTAACCATTGCGATGAAAGGCCACACACCCTTCAACTGGATCTTCACCCTGCTGGCATCGCTGGTGCTGCTCTTCATCATAGCACCGCTGGCCGGCATGTTCCTGCACACCTCCGCTGAGGAGATGCGCACTACCGCCTCAGATCCGGCTGTCATCAGGAGTGTGTGGTTTA
>DAIDJT010000073.1 GCA_027451265.1 Bacteroidales bacterium
AGGCCATAAGAGTGCTGAACGGCATTGCCGACTGGACTCCCGGGAGGCAGGGAGGCAAGCCCGTCGATGTTTATTATTCTGTCCCGATCACCTTTTCACTTAAGGAGAACACTGATAATACAAAGTGATTTGACAGGTCTGCATTAAACAAATCCGGGAAGGAAATCTCTCCCGGATTTTTTATACGGCCAGGCCGGGATTATTTGATTAATTCAAAAAAAATTTTGCATTTTCAAAAATCATGCTTTATCTTTGACCGACCGTTCAATCAAAAACGGTTTTTAAAAGAGGGTTTTGTTGAATGAACGTTTAATCAAAAATCATGTCACCAAGATCATCAGCCCAGTTTGAGGAGATGAGGGAAGATAAAAAGACCCTCATAATGAATGTGGCTCTGGAACACTTCTCTGACTATGGTTTCCACGCAACCACCATCAGCCATATAGCCAAACATGCCGGGATCTCCAAGGGGCTTATGTACAATTATTACAAAAGCAAGGAGGACCTCCTGGCGGCAATCATAAACAGATCGCTCGATGAGATTTACCAAAGCTTCAACCCTGACCATGACAGCAGCCTGACCCCGGATGAATTTGAAAATTTTATAAAAAGAATCTTTGCCATCTTCCGTGAAAAGAGACAGTTCTGGAAACTCATATATCGTGTGATGCTTCAGAGGGGGGTGTATGAACACCTTTCTGACGATCCGGACGCCACTTTCACTGTGGGAGGCATGCCGCTGATGGAATATTCAGCCTATATGGGGAAACTGTTTTCTGATTATTTCATCAGGAAAAAAGAAACGGAAGGGCCTGATTATGATCCTGTAACAGAAATGCTTATGTTCTCGAACACACTTAAGGGGTTTGCATTGACATATATTTTTGCCCCGGAACAGTATCCGGATTTATATTTTGAAAAGATTATTGAAACTTTAATCAGGAAATACAGATGAAAGGAATATTCAGGCTTACTGCAGCTTCTGCACTGGTTCTCCTTATGTTTCCGGCGGTATCTCTTCCTGTTGCATCGCAACAGCTTACGGCAAAGGAGATTGTGAAAAAGGCTGATGAGAAATTCAAGGGAGAAAAATCAGGTTACAGTGTAATGAGCATGACCATAGTCCGGCCAACCTGGCAGAGGACAGTAGAGTTCAAATCATGGTCGCTCGGAGACGATTATGCCCTGACCCTCATCACGGCGCCGGCCAGGGAAAAAGGGCAGACATTCCTCAAGCGGGGAACGGAGATGTGGAGCTGGAACCCGGTAATCAACCGGCTGATCAAACTCCCGCCCTCAATGATGTCACAGGGATGGATGGGTTCAGACTATACCAACGATGACATCCTCAGGGAATCCTCTGTTGTAAATGACTATGACCATTCCATTGAGGGGGAAGAGGTGGTTGACGGGCGGCTGTGTCACAGGATAAGGCTTACAGCCAGGGAGGATGCCAATGTTCTCTGGAGCCGCCAGGTGTGGTGGGTTGACAAAAAGGATTTTATCGTTTTAAAGGCCGAGCTCTATGATGAGGATGACTACCTTGTCAGGACGGAGCGGGGGATGGATCTTAAGACCATGGACGGCAGGCTGATCCCCACTACAATCGAGCTGGTTCCGGCAGAGCAGGAAGGCCATAAAACGATCCTTAAAATCACTGAGATTAAGTTCAACATCACTGTTGAAGAAAGCTTTTTCTCACAACAGAATATGAAAACAATAAGATAGTGTCCTATCAATGAAAGGATTACCGTCATGAAAGACCGTCAACTCGCCTGGAGGAATCTGTGGCGAAACAGAAAGAGAACCCTCATCACTGCCGCTTCTGTATTTTTTGCAGTGTTTTTTGCGCTGGTAATGAGATCATTCCAGCTGGGCACCTATGACAAGATGTACAGTGATGTCATACAGTCGTACTCGGGTTATCTCCAGCTCCAAAACCCCGCTTACCTCGATGAACCCACCCTTGACAACGGGTTCACTGCAGACCCGGACCTGGTCAGCCGTATTGAACAGGATCCCAACGTTGAAGCTGTTGTCCCCAGGATGGAGTCATTTGCCCTTGCTGCGGCGGGGAACCGCACACAGGGGGTTATGGTGATCGGGATGGACCCTGGCAATGACAACAAAGCCCTGAACATAAGAAACAGGATGGTCAGGTTCAAACTTACTCCCATGGCCGTGGAAGCCCTGAAAAGTGAAAACCTCCCCGGCCGGCTCTCCAAAAACCTTGACCTTTTCACAGGTGAAGCATTCACCGACACGGATGACCTTGTCACCATCCTTGGTATCAGCGAGAGAGACAGCTCTGCCATTCTGCCGCTTGTGAGGAAACATGCTTCCTTTCCCGGGGAATATCTCATGGGTGGTGAGACAGGCTTTGCAGTCATTGGAAACGGTCTGTCTGATTACCTCGGTACTGTACCCGGTGACACCCTGGTACTGATGGGTCAGGGCTGGCATGGAACATCCGCCGCCGGCCTGTATGTTATCAGGGGTGTTGTAAACATGCCCAATCCTGAGCTTGACAACAGGTTTGTGTGTCTGACGCTTGATGATGCCAGGCTGCTTTACGGGGCCCCGGGAATGGTCACCTCGTCAATTATCGGAATAAGGGATGCAAGTGAAAAAGAGCTTGCTGCCACACAGGCAAGGCTCAGCGCAATCACCGGCAAAGAGCTGTCAGTGCGCAACTGGAAAGAGATGAATGCACTGCTGCTCAATCAGATGGAAGCTGACAACCGCAGCGGAGCCATCATGATAGGCATACTCTACCTCGTTATTGCATTCGGAGTCTTCGGAACGGTGCTCATGATGATGGCAGAGAGAAGAAGAGAGTTCGGAATGCTCGTTTCAATCGGCATGCGCAAAGGAAGGCTCGCAGCCATGGTGGGTCTTGAGATGCTGCTGATGGGTGTTATCGGCATTATTGCCGGCGTAATAGCCTCATTGCCCATCGTCTTCCTGGGCCATGCGAAACCGCTGAGGTTCACCGGCGAGATGGCACGCATGTACGAGGACTATGGTTTTGACCCGGTCATGCCAACACTCCTTCCTGACACCTTTTACCTGTGGCAGGTGGTAGTGGTGCTCCTCATCCTTGCTGTTGCCATAGCCTTCAGCGTCAGGAAGATATTTAAACTGAATGTAATCAACGCTCTCAGAGCTTAACCGCAAACAGCATGATCACATCAATAGCCTGGAAGAATGTTTGGAGGAACAGGACAAGAAGCCTGACAGTCATTGCTGCCGTGACGGTGGGCGTCTTCGCCAGCGTCTTCGCCCTAGCTGCGATAAACAGTTCTATCGTTCAGAGGATTGACTCCGCTGTCAGTGAGGAGCTCTCGCATATCCAGGTCAACACGAAGGAATTCCGCAGCAGCAGCGACATACACGGTATTATTCCCGAGCCTGAAAAGGTTGCCGGAATACTCCGGAATACCCCCGGGGTGACCGATGTCACCGGCAGGATCATTGTGAGGGGCATAGCTTCCACCCCCGCCGGCAGCGCCGGAGTGGAGATCAATGGCATTGACACTGCAAGGGAGAAGGAGATGTTCACCCTGTACCGGAAGCTGATCCCCGGCACGGGAAGCTACTTCGGTGCCGACACAAGGCTTAACAGCGCCTTTATAGGCGAAAAACTCGCCCGCGAACTTTACATAATCAGGTACATACTTAGTCCCGAATCATTCACTGCCCTGGTTGAAAAGGGCGTTCCTGCTGCTGTGGCTGAAAAGCTCAAACCCCTGGAAGGTGTCAGGTTCACGACTGAAAAGAAGCTGACAGAGGCTTATTCCGGCCTGCTTTCCGCGAAGGAGATAAAAAAATACGGGTTGCTTGTCAGGGAAACTGCCTGGTCATACCGCGAGGGCTCCAGGATCATTCTCTCATTTCTTGATATGAACGGGAATCAGACCGGGGCTGCCTTCAGGATCTGCGGAATCTACCGTACCAACAATGACTTCTTCGAGGCGATGTCAGTCTTTGTCCCGGATGCTGAATTGCGTAAACTTACGGGCATGGAGGACGGTGTTTATCACCGTTTCATTGCAAAGCTGGAGGAGGATGACCTTACCGACCGTGTCACCCCGGTTCTGAAGGAGGCCCTTCCGGGGCTGGAGGTGATGAACTGGAAGGAGATACAGGTAGACCTTGCCATGATAGCCGATTATATCAACCAGATCTATGCCATTTTTATGGTACTGATCCTTGCCGCCCTTTCATTCGGAATAGTCAACACAATGCTCATGGCTGTCCTTGAGCGCACCAGGGAACTGGGCATGCTTTCGGCAGTGGGCATGAACCGGAGACGGATCTTCATGATGATCATGCTTGAGTCAGTCTTCCTGTCCGTTGTCGGGGGATTTGCAGGTATGGCCGTCAGCGGGATTGTAATCGGCATCACCGGGCATACCGGGATTAACCTGGTCAAGTATTCAGAAGGGCTTGAAGCCTTCGGATACTCGGCGCATCTATATCCGACGATCGGCGCAGACTTCTTCATTATCCTTACGGTGCTAATTGTGCTCACAGGGATACTTTCTGCCATATATCCTGCCCGCAAGGCGTTGCAACTCAATCCGGTAGAAGCATTAAGAGGAGAGTAACAAAATAATCATCATAGCCATGAAAGTAGTAGAGATAAACGATGTATACAAGACATACCATGACACGGAGGTCGAAGTAAGGGCTGTCAGCGGTGTGACGCTGGGTTTTGAAAAAGGCGATTTTGCAGTTATTGTGGGTCCTTCCGGCTCAGGCAAGACCACTCTTCTGAACCTCATCGGAGGCCTTGATCAGCCCACCGCAGGGGAGATACTGGTTGCGGGGCACCGGCTCTCGGAGCTGAAACCTTCGGAACTGATTGATTTCAGGATGGAGCATGTCGGGTTTGTTTTCCAGTCGTACAACCTGATTCCGGTTCTCACGGCCGCGGAAAACGTAGGATTCATTATGAGCCTTCAGAAATGGCCGAAGGAGAAGCGCATTGCGCGAACCGGGGAGCTCCTTGATGCAGTGGGTCTTTCTGACAGACACAACAGCCGTCCCTCACAGCTCTCCGGCGGCCAGCAGCAGAGGGTTGCCGTGGCGCGTGCCCTAGCCCCCCGGCCTGAATTCATCCTGGCTGATGAACCCACCGCCAACCTCGACTCAAAATCGGCCGAGACCCTCCTTGACATTATGGAGAAACTAAACCGCGAGGAGGAGATGACATTTATCTTTTCAACCCATGACGTCAGGGTTATGAAGAGGGCAAGGAGGGTCATAACCCTTGAGGACGGGAAGGTGGTTTCAGATGTTAGGACCAACCACACGTCATGAAACGCACATTGCTTGCTTTGATTTTTCTGGCGGCGTTTACGGCGGCGGGAAATACACAGGAGAAAGACCGGGGTGATTCCATAACCGTATCCGGGGCGGGTTCGGGTACCAAAGCAGGTGACTGGCTCTCCGCCGGGGGATATGCTTCATGGCTGCACATGGCCATGTTTCGCAAGCCCTCCGACGAATGGTCCAACACGAGCATGCTTCATAACAGGCTCAACTTCAAGGCTTATGCCGGAAGCAGATTCACATTCACACTGGAGGCAAGAAACAGGTTCGTCACCGGTGACATGGTCAGAATGGATCCAAATTATATTCCCGGCCTTTCGGCCGATCAGGGCTGGGCTGACCTCTCATGGAACATCTCAAAGGGGAATTCGTACGTCCTGAATATGATGGTTGACAGGGCTTATATGGATTTCACCGCGGGGAAAATGCAGGTGCGCGCCGGCCGTCAGCGAATAAACTGGAGCCAGGCACTGATATGGAACCCCAATGACATCTTCAACACTTATTCGTTTTTTGATTTTGACTATGTTGAACGTCCCGGCAGCGACGCCCTACGGCTGACATACTCCGCCGGCCCGGCTTCGGCAGTGGAGGCGGCTGTCAAGGCTGACAGCCAGGGCCGTATCACGGCTGCCGCGCTAGGCCGCTTTACCCTGCTGAACACTGACCTGCAGTTCCTGGCCGGGGTGACCGACGGCGACTATATTACAGCAGGTACCGGCTGGTCAGGAGCCATCGGCTCAGTCTCGGTAAGGGGAGAGGCCACCCTGTTCGCCCCGCTTGACGGTGCAGCCGGAGAAAAGAACAACATCATCGCAACCCTTGGAATTGACAAAGCTTTTTCTGACAAGGTGACGGCTCTGGCTCAGGTAATGTATTCAAACAACCCGGCAGACCTGGATGGTTTCACCGATCTCTATGGCGGAGGGCTCACCGCAAGACAGCTGGCATTTTCTGAATTCAGCGCCGCCGCACAGGTGACCTATACTCCTGTTCCCCTTGTGAATATTTCAGTGGCGGCCATCTGGTTTCCTGACCTCGACGGTTTCTATGCCGGGCCTTCGGCAGACTTCTCACTTGCCGAAAATGTCGATTTCACAATAATCTGGCAGCACTTCAACAGCACTTTCGGGGAAGACAGGACACGGATCAACCTAGGTTTCATAAGGATCAGATATAGTTTCTGAAATTTTCATACTTTTACGGCCAAACACCGTAATAATGTCACTTGTCCATGAACTTGAGAAATCCGGTAACTGGTTATTCAGGAGAAGAAGCTGGCTGCCGGCCGTGATACTTGTTCCTGCCGTTGCCTACCTTTTCATTGCAAACCGCAGCGTAATCTATTTCAACTACACCTGGGAGATAATATGCATTCTTGTCTCCGTGGCCGGAGAGCTGCTTCGCTCGTATACTGTAGGCTACGTTCCGCGCAACACATCCGGACGCAATGTGATTGACCAGCTGGCTGACGACCTCAACACCAGGGGTATCTATTCAGTGATCCGCCATCCTCTCTATGCCGGTAATTTCCTTATGTGGCTGGGTCCGGTCCTTTTCCTCAGGTCAGTATGGTGGGTGATAGTCTTCGTACTTGCTTACTGGCTTTATTATGAACGGATCATTTTTGCCGAGGAGCAGTATCTGCGCCGCAAGTTCGGGGAGGTATATGACACCTGGGCTTTCCGCGTGAAGGCCGTACTTCCTTCATTCCGGAATTACACTAAGTCAGAGCTTCCGTTCTCATTCAGAAACGTTCTCAAGCGTGAGTACAACAGCATCACAAATCTGTTCCTTGTATTTGCCTTCCTCGATCTGTTCCGGAATCTTGCGGTTACGGGCAGGGTTTACCTGGAGCCGATGTACATTACGCTCCTGGTGGCGGCCCTTATCTTCTGGGCCGTGATCAGGTATCTTGTGAAGAGAACGAAGTTCCTGTATGTTGAGGGCAGGTAGCCTGCCGCTGTTGTGTGGCCAGGTACCGTTACCTGTCTCTGGCCCCCATGAAAAGCATTATGTAGTAGATCAGCGTGGCCAGTGATCCAAGGGCTGCAATCACGTATGTATAAGCGGCCCATTTGAGTGCATCCTGTGCCTTGTCGTGCGTTCCGGAATATGTTATTCCTGCATCTGCCAGCCATGCCAGTGCCCTTTTTGAGGCGTTGATCTCAACCGGAAGGGTGATGAAGCTGAAGAGTGTGGTAATTGCAAACAGCACAATACCTATCAGAAGTATTTCCGGCCTTGAGTTGAGAAGTACCAGTCCGGCAATAAGCACCCATTGTATCCAGTTTGAGGCAAAGCTGACCACGGGGGCAAGCTTTGACCTCATGCCAAGCCATGCGTATGCATGGGCATGCTGCAGAGCGTGCCCGGTCTCGTGTGCTGCCACTGCGGCAGCAGCCACGCTTGTGCCTGAATAAACATCGCGGCTGAGATTGATTGTCTTTTTGAGCGGGTTATAATGATCGGTGAGTTCACCGGCCACACTTTGCACCGTAACGTCCGTCACCCCGCTGTCGCGAAGCATCTTTTCCGCAACATCACGTCCTGTCATGCCTGAAGCGATGGGCACTTTCGAGTACGCCCTGAACTTGGATTTGAGCCTGGCGCTTACTATCCAGCTAAGTATCATGAAGACGATGAATATGATCCAGTAAGCCCCGTTATGTAAAAACATTGTTTCCATCTGTTATAAGCAGTTTAAGTTTCCATTCTCTTCAGCAAAACGCCTGCCATCACCGATAAGTTCTTAAAATAAGTCATTTTGTCATGCTGAATCATCCTATCTTTGAAGCCGGTGATGAAGAGTGCTGCAAAGATATTATCTTTTTTGCTCCTCATACCTGTATGGTTATACAGGTTGTTCATATCGCCCTGGACGCCGGCCTCATGCCGTCATGTCCCAACCTGTTCACAGTATGCCATTGATGCACTCAGGCTGCACGGGCCGTTTACGGGGATAATAATCTCAACCGGCAGGATACTTCGGTGCAGGCCGGGAGGCACACACGGATATGATCCGGTTCCGAGATTCATCTTCAGGAAATACCGGGGCGGCGGATCACTCCTTCGAAGGGCTCCGGGGTGCGACAGGCTGAAGGAGCATGACTAGAAGGAGAGTTTCTCCCTGAGCATCTTGTATCCGGCACGGCTTACCGGAATCTTTTCTCCTGATTTTAATACTGCCACATAATTATCCTTGCTGTATGGCTCCAGCCGGGTGATCTGTTCCACGTTGACAATGTATGACCTGTGCACTCTCATGAAGAGGCCAGGCGGGAGGTGTTCCTCGTAATACTTCATTGTCTTGGGCTTGAGGGCTTTCCCCTCGCTATAATAGATCATCACATAATCATCCTCGGCCGCCAGGTAGAAGACATTATTGAGAGGGATGATCTTTATACCTGCCCCTTTTCTGAATACTATCCTGGTTAGGAAACCTTCCGCCTCGGAGACCGTGGTCACAAGCTTTTCAATTCTATCAGTGTCAGCCGGTTCTTTTTCAAGCCTGTTAACTGCCTTGGCAAGGGCATCATCAAACCGTTCCTTTGAAAATGGCTTCAGGAGGTAATCAACCGCGTTCAGCTCGAAAGCCCTGATTGCATACTGGTCAAAGGCGGTGGTGAAGATCACCTCCGGCTTTTCGTCAATTACCTCGAGAAGCTCGAAGCCTGTCAGCTTGGGCATCTGGATATCGAGGAAGATAAGGTCCGGTTTCAGTTCCTTTATCTCCCTGGCCCCGCAGAAGCCGTCTCCGCATTCACCCACAATCTCAATTTCGGGATGGTCGGCGAGCATGAATCTGATCAGTTCCCTTGCCGGAGCTTCGTCCTCAATGATCAGTGCTCTGATTTTTTCCATTTTTCTGTTGTGCTGTTAATTATGACTTGCGGAACGGGAACCGGACAATCACGGAGAAACTCTCATCACTGCGGTTCACCGTAAGGTCGGCTTTGTCGCCGAAGAACAGCTCCAGCCTGCTGCTGACGTTCTTCAGTCCTATGCCTGCCCCTTTCCTGGTCACCACCGATTCAGTGTCTACATTGTTTGTCACGGTTATTACAACCATTTCGTTATCCTTACGGGCAGAGGTCCTGATTGTGACCTCTTCCGTCGACTCGTACACCCCGTGCTTGACTGCATTTTCATAGAGTGGCTGAAGGAGCATGCCGGGCATGAGTGCAGGCAGGCATTCCGGGTTTATGTCCTCTTCGATCTTCAGCCTGTCGCCGAACCTCACCTTTTCAATCTGCAGGTATAGCCTGAGGCTCTCCATCTCGTTGCCGAGGGTCACCGGCTGTTCGTTTCTCGAAGAGAGTGAATAGCGCATGAAGTCAGATAGTTTCACGATCATATCCCTGGCTTTCAGCGGGTTTGTCACGGTGAGGGAACTGACTGAATTGAGGCTGTTGAAAAGGAAGTGGGGGTTTATCTGTGAGCGCAGCATCTTCAGCTCCCCCTCGCGCACCTGCGCCTCAAGCTGGGCCTGCCGTGCCACTTTTTCGGCGAGTCTTGAAGCGCTCAGGAACAGGTAATAAACCAGTATCATCACAAAGAAGATGAGAACACCGGCAGTGGCCCTGAACACCAGAACCGAATGCCAGAAGATGTCATAATCAACCTTCTCTGTCACCAGGAGCCTGACAAAGAACTTTGTCCCGATGAGCCATACGAATATCGTAAGCGAACCTGTCAGCAGGACATTGACGACG
>DAIDJT010000074.1 GCA_027451265.1 Bacteroidales bacterium
CATGCATACCAGGTCGAAACTGGTGCCGGATGAGGCAATAATGTCAACCACGGCCTTTGCCCTCGGGGTGTTCAACTCTCACCTTACTCAGGGCAACACCAACTTCAACACACTTCTGTCAGTGTGCAACAGCCAGTTCAATATCAACCCGGTCTCCGGCCAGAGAATTTTCGTCATTACGGGAGGTAAGAGAATGCTTCTCGGGGTACCCTCGGCCTTCGAGATGGGGCTGAACCACTGCAGGTGGCTGTACCGCCATGGCAGCAGTCTTTACCAGGTGCTCAGCTGGACTTCCGGGATTGTTCCGCAGGTCAACATGGAATTCAGTGTCCTTGCGGGCGAGCCTGTTGCCCTGGTGGTGACACATGATTTTGATGAGCTTAACGGCTGGACTATCAGGCCTGGTAAGGATGCCGGGGAGTACCTTGCGGTGCCTTCTGCTGGAAGCATGATCAGTCAGAAGTTCCCGGATGCACAGTTCAGGATTACGGTTCAGTATTCCGGAGGCAGGTACCTCGCAGATGGTGGCCGATACCTTGCAGATGGCAGCAGGTCACGTACAGAGGGAGACGGGTACCGTTCAGGTGGCAGCAGATCCCGTACAGATGGCAACGGATTCGCAGAAGATGACCATCCTCTGCATGACTCTGCTCTTTTTACGGTTGAGACTGAGCCGCTCCCCCGCTTTTGTATAAGCTTCACCGGTTGTGTTCCGGCCGAGGTTGAACCGGTCCTCTTTGACGATGCCGGCAGGCAGTTTGCTTCAGATACATATGATGCTCTTGAGGAATGGAAGGGGATGAGCCGTTCTATCTCAATCAGGAGCGGCAATGAGGATATCAGGGCCATATCAGAGATACTTCCGTGGTTAGGGATGAATGCCGTAACGCATTTCCTGACTCCTTATGGTCTTGAGCAGTTCAGCGGCGCAGCATGGGGTACCCGCGATGTCTCGCAGGGGCCTGTGGAAATGCTGGTGGCAATGGGCAGGTATACAGAGGCAAAAACGGTGCTGAGAGTTATCTTCTCCAACCAGGAACCTGACGGCGGCTGGCCGCAATGGTGGATGTTTGACAGCTACAATAATATCCGGGCTGACAGCGCCCACGGCGACGTAATTTACTGGTGCCTGATAGCCCTCTGCAACTATATCAGGGCAACCGGTGATTTTGGATTCATGGATGAGAAGCTGCCATATTATCAGAAAGATGAGAAAGCGCAAAAGCTTATTTATCCACTTATTGATCATGTTAACCGATTGGTTAAAAAGGTGATCGGGTCATTCGTGCCCGGAACAATGCTTGTCCGTTACGGGGGAGGTGACTGGAATGACTCGCTTCAGCCGGTGAACAGGGATCTGGCTGACAGGTTGATATCCTCATGGACGGTTGAGATGAACTTCCAGGCTTTCAGGGAGTATGCTGAGGTCTGCTCCATGGCCGGGTTTAATAGCCGTGCAGAGGAGTTGAGCCGTTATGCTGATATGATCAGGTCTGATTTCAACAGGAATCTTGTATGTGACGGCATTGTTGCAGGCTACGGTCTTGCTGGTGATGACGGAAGAATTACACCCCTGCTTCATCCCACTGACTCTATGACAGGCATCAGTTACAGCCTTCTGCCGATGGAGCGGGGGATTGTCAGCGGCATCTTCACCGGGGAGCAGGCTGCACTTCACCTTGAGCTGATAAGGAAACATCTTACAGGTCCTGACGGTGCACGGCTGATGGACCGGCCCCTGAGATACAGCGGCGGTGTTGAGAAACTGTTCAGGAGGGCTGAGAGCAGCACCTTCTTTGGCAGGGAGATAGGGCTGATGTATGTTCATGAACACATCCGTTATGCTGAGTCCCTGGCGCGAACCGGCCGGGCTGAAGAGTTCCTGAGGGCATTACGTCAGGCGATCCCTGTCGGGTATGCAGAGATAGTTCCGTGCGCTGATGTCAGGCAGTCAAACTGTTATTACAGCAGTTCCGATGCTGTATTTGAGACCCGTTACCAGGCAGACGTGAAATATCATGAGATAATTGAGGGCAAAATCAGGCTCCGTGGCGGTTGGCGTGTCTACTCAAGCGGTCCGGGAATATTTGCAGGGATCATCATGACGCATCTGCTGGGCATCAGGAGGGAGTGGGGCCGAATCATTATTGACCCTGTTTTACCTGCCTCTCTCAATGGGCTGGAGGTTTCAATGAGAATAATGGACCGGGCTGTCACCTTTGTATACCATATCAGGGAAGGTTGCTGCGGACCGAAACGGATAACGGTAAAAGGAAGGGATGTGGCAGTCACTCCTGTTGAAAATCAGTACCGGCCCGGAGGCGCGTCACTTGATGAAGCCATCTTTGCCGGCATGCCATCAGGCAGCGAAAACAAGGTTGAGATATACCTCTGAGGTTCCAGCTTTTTCATATATTTACAACTGGTAACAGGAAGTTGCGTAACAACCGGGACGTATGTCAGAGATACCAGTTGGGGGAACCCTCAGGCTGCTGATTCAGGTCATCTGTCTGGCCATCCTCTCACCGCCAGTTCATTCCCAGGCCGGAGGAGGCATGAATGATATCAACCGGTTTATACCCGGAACAATACCGGTTAAAAGCCAGAACTGGGAGATCAGCCGAGACAATGTCAGCGGTTATGTCTATTTTGCCAATTCTGCCGGTCTTATCGAATACAATGGCATTAAGGCAAGGATTTATCCTGTGCCTTATCGCCAGGGAGCCAGATCAGTTTATGTCAATGCTGACGGCGTGATTTTCACAGGTTCATATGAAGATTTCGGGTTCTGGAGAAAGGACCCCTCCGGGGTACTCTCATACACCTCACTGGCTGCTTCGGCCTCCGTCACCGAGAATGATGAGATATGGAACATCTGTGAGATAAGTCACACCATTTATTTTCAGTCGTTTACCTCTGTATATGTATATGACTACAATGGGGTCAGGAGGATATCGGCACCTTCATCAATGCTTTTCTTTTTCAGGGTTGGCGACAGGTTCATCGCACAATCGATAGATGAGGGACTCTACTGGTTTGACGGTGCAGAATTCAGATTCATACCCGGGAGCGAAATATTTGCGGAGCAAAAGATTCATGCACTGATTGATTTCGGTCAGAAAGAGAAGTGGATTTGCACTGCCAACGATGGGATCTTTCTGTTTGACGGAGATCATTTCACCCCTATGGAGAACCAGATCTCAGGGTACCTGAAAGAGGCTACATGCAACGCCGGGCTTTCAGTTAATGATTCACTTCTTGCCTTCGGAACCATTCTCAGGGGACTTGTCCTGTGTGACCGGAGTGGCAGGATCCTTGAGAAATTTGATTACTCAAACGGACTTAACAACAACACCGTGTTGTCACTTTACCTCGACGAAGGGAAGGGACTCTGGGCAGGGCTGGATGATGGTGCAAATTATCTTGATACATTTTCGCCTGTGGCCTTCTATGAGAACTCCAACGGTGATCTTGGAACTATTTATACTGTTATCCGTGACCGTGATCATCTCCTTCTTGGGACAAATCACGGGCTATTTGCGACAGATATAGAGAAAGTTGACGGTTCGTACCGTTTTACCAACCTTCAAATAATTCCGGGTACCCAGGGCCAGGTCTGGAAACTGTCACAGTATGACGGGCAGATCCTGTGCGGCCATAATGACGGCACCTTCCTTGTTGACGGGCTCAAGGCCGTAAGAATTTCCGACGTCACCGGAGGCTGGTCTGTCAGGCAATTCGGTGAACACCTGGTGCAGGGTACCTATACCGGAATAGTCTCATTCAAAAGAGGTTCGGAAGGCAAATGGAAGTTCAGCGCCAGGGTTGGCGGTTACACAGAGCCAACCAGGTTCGTGGAGATAGACTACCTGGGATATGTCTGGGCCCTTCATCCCCAGAAAGGGGTATACCGCCTTGAGCTGAATGAAGAGGCTGATTCTGTAACCAGCTCCCTTTTTTTCAGTCAGGCTGGTGACAGTGCCAGGATTCTCTCAATGGCAGTTATGAATAACCAGATGGTATTCATCGCCTCAGACCATATCTATGGTTTTGACTATGAGAGAAAGGACTTCTTCCCGGTTACATCTCTGGAACCGGGTCTGGGTGCGTTTGTCAGGGCAACGCAGATAATACCGTTTCAGAAGAACAGTTACTGGTTTGTACTTGACAACAGGATAGCCCTCTTCAACATCTCGCGCGACCTGCAGGCTGAGAAGGTCCTGGAGTTCAGGCATGAGTATGCTGACCTGCCATGGCGTGAACAGCAGGTAATGTCTCTTGACTCCGGTATCCTGCTAATTCCGACCCGGCAGGCTTTCAGCATCTATGACATTGAGAGGCTGTCAGGCAGTTCTGAAGTCTCTGCCCTGGCTGTCAGCCGGCTGGTCTTCAGCGGGGGAAACGGGAGTACAACCATTATTCCCCAGTCGGGAGTTGAAAGACCGGTACCCAGCAGGGCTAACAATCTGACTGTTTATATAGCCAATCCTTCCGGCTTCGACCGGGAAATCCGCGAGTACCTTTACAGGATCACAGAGATGGGTGATGAGTGGTACCGCACGGCTACCGACAACTTCTCACTGTTAAACCTTAAGCATGGGGAATATCATCTCCAGGTGAGGGAGGCAGCCGGAAGCGGAGTGGCAGAAGCCCGGTTCATCATCAGGAGGCCATTTGCCCTGAGCGGATGGGCGCTGGCTCTGTACCTTGTTGCAGCGGCAGCGATTGCAGCGGCAGGGATAATGTTCTTCCGTTCAAAACTCGAGAGTCACCGCAGGATGATTGAATACGAGGTTGGCAAGAACAGGCTTGAAAGCGAGCTCGACTACAAGAGTTACGAGCTGATGCTGACCTTGCGCTATCTGATAAGAAAGACGGATACCCTCAGGGAACTGCGTGACAAACTGGAGACAGCAAAGGACAGTTCCGCAAAAATGCCCGTGCGTTTCATCAGGGAGATGGAACAGATCATAGACCACGGACTTGACACTCAGACCGAGGAGTGGCAGAACGTGATGAAGAATCTCAAATTATCACAGGAAGGATTTTTCAGGAAGCTCAAGACGAAGTGCCCGGCATTAACCCCCAATGACCTGAGGCTCTGTTCATATCTTCGGATGAATTTTACAACCAAGGAGATTGCCAATCTTTCAAATATATCTACCCGTGCGGTGGAGATAGCAAGGTACAGGCTGAGAACAAAGCTCAACCTCAGGCATGATGTTAACCTGACAGAGTTTCTGATTCACGAGGCGGAAATAGACCAGGAATAGGATTCCGTGCCTGGTGGTTGGATAATTCTCCCGCGTTGTCTTATCCTCAGTTTCGGTGCCTTCTGGCTGTGCTGTTTTCCGGGGGTTGCATATCAGCGGCTTCCCGGCTTATTGCCTGATTTCTTCAAGAATAAATCCCATTCCCCGCAGGGTGCGGAGGCTGAGACCGTGGTCGGAGGCAAGGTATTTGCGCAGGCGGCTGATGAACACATCCATGCTCCGGCCCAGGAAATAGTCGTCCTCACCCCATATTTCGGTGAGAATCTGTTCGCGTGTCAGCGATTTGTTCCTGTTCTTCATCAGGTGACGGAGCAACTGTGCTTCGCGGAGGGTGAGCTTCTCCTTGCCCGCCGGTGTGACCAGCTCCAGGGCATTGTACCTGAGCGTGGTGTCAGACAGGCGGTACTCATCCTCTGCAACGGTGTATACCCTTCGCAGTATGTTGTTAATGCGCAGCAAGAGCATCTCCGGGTCAAATGGCTTTGTAATATAGTCGTCGGCCCCGAGCTTCAGTCCCTTGACCATGTCCTCCCTCAGGCTCTTTGCTGTCAGGAAGATGAAGGGTATTCCCGGATCTTTCGCCCTCAGCTTCTCCGCCAGGGTAAAGCCGTCCATTTCGGGCATCATTATATCGAGCACGCATATATCGGGCTGGGAATCATGAAACATTTCCCACGCTTCGCGGCCGTTTCGCGCAAGGGTAACCTCGAATCCGCTCATGGAGAGGTACTGTGACAGGATGTTCCCGAAATCAATATCGTCTTCGGCAAGCAGGAGTTTCATATCGTATTCTGGATTGGTATTCTTATTTTAAAAGTAGTTCCTCGGCCCGGCTTGCTGGTGACAGAGACGTCGCCGCCGTGTGCCGTTGCAATGCGCCTTACGTAATAGAGTCCTAGGCCCAGCCCTTTTGTCTTATGGATGTTACCCTGCGGCACCCTGTAGAATTTCTCGAATATATGTCCGAGGTGTTCCGAAGGGATCCCCACACCGTTGTCAGCAACGGTTATTTCAGCGTCACACCCTGAGACGATGGCCGATACGCGGATAAGCGGTTCCCTGTCGCAGTACCTGACTGCATTGGAGAGCAGGTTGCTGATCATCGTGGTGAAATAAACGATGTCGACCGAGGCTTCCAGGCCATCTGTTTTGTAATCCTCTTCAACGGCAGCGCAGCCGTCACATGAAGTCAGGAATGATGAGACCACCTGGTGCAGCAGTTCGTCTATTGCCACCCTGTGCCGGTCAAGTTCAAACTCCTGTCTCTCGAGGAAACTCACCTCGAGGATAGTGTTTATCAGCTGGTTGAGATGTATGCTCTGTTTGCCGATCAGCCTGGCGGTTTCCAGGACCTTTTCCCGGTCTGTTATGACCTGCTCCTTCTCCAGGGTCCTGCCGGCTACGGTGATTGTTGAAAGCGGTGTCTTAAGCTCGTGGGTCATGTTGTTTATGAAATCGCTCTTCAGTTCCGAGAGCCGTCTTTCCTCAAGCAGGTTTCTCCATGTGAGGCCGAAGACAAGGAAGACAATCAGGATGCTGCCGATAATGAGTATGAATGACAGGAGAGCTTCCCTGAAGACCATTTCATTCTTGTGCGTCAGGTCAATCAGGTAATGAAACTCAATTACGAAGTTATTGTGTTCCTCCCGGAAGGTGTTTACAAGTACCATTTTCCTTCCCGGTTTGGAATAGGTTGTGTCGGCAAGTACCATCTTGCCTGAAGGTGCCAGGAGCACCAGTTTTGAAATGGCAATTATCGTTTCAAAGTCGTTGTCATAATGTGCATTGCCGATATATGATTTAAAGAATGAGGTCAGTTGCTCATTCTCTTCCATGATCTTAAAGGTCTCTTTCAGGGCCAGTTTGCCCAGGGAGGCACTGTCATATGATGTATACAGCTTGCACAGCTCCTCTGAAATAAGGTAATCGGCGAATTTGTCAGTTATATCCATCGCCTTTTCGAAGCCGTTGCTCTTCTTTTTTGCCAGGAGGAGGGCAAGTCCTTCGCGTGAGAGGCTCTTGTATCTCATCAGGATGTTCTCCTCCTTTTGCTTCCATGTATTGCGGATCATAAAGATCTGAACCGCAACGAAGAGAAGCAGGGCTGTAAGGGAAAAGGCAAACAGGAGTTGACGCTTCATTTCACCGACTTTTGTTCAAAATTAATCAATGCTGCCGGATGATGGAGATGATTAACCTTGCATTAACCTCTCATTAACCATAACCTGCGATAACAGGCTGTAATTTTACATTGTCAAACTCTTAAAAGGGCAGTCATGAAAAGAACAGTAATTTTATTCACCGTCGCCGCAATGGCAATAATGTTTTCATCAGCTGGCGCATACGGCCAGGAAACAACAACAAAAGCTGCTGATGAAAAGAAGAAACAGGAAGAGCTTCTGCAGCAGGCAGAACTTCAGAAGAAGGCCGAATACCAGAAACAGCAGGCACTCAATGAAGAGCTGAAGCAGAAGCAGGCAGACATTGAGGCCAAGAGGAAGGAGATCCAGGAGAAGATGAAAGCGATGGAGGCAAAGGGTGCAGAAAAGAACAAGGAGCTGGAGTATTATTACCAGGAGTATGCTGACATGAGCAGGCATGCCGGTAACCTCTACCGTGATATGCCGGTGGTGGTAATGCCTGAACTTAATGATCTGAATGAGTATATTGACCTGGGCCGGGATGCCGGGAACAACATATATTATTATAAGAGTCAGGGTTTTGGCAGCAAGCCTGGTTCATCATGGAATTATTCGCGTCAGGTGATGGAGGCAACCTTTACCAACGAACTGACGATGAGTTCAGATGACTCAAAGAGTGTCAATCTCTCCGTTTCGGGGGATTGTGCCGAGGGGTCAATGGCTGTAACCATCATCATGCCTGACGGGAAGCAGCTCTCGGAAGTCGTTCTTGATGAGAACGGGAGCCTGAACTGGAGGAAGAATTTTGAGACCGGTGAGGGGAACGGTTGGAAGAACGGCAAATGGACATTCAGGATTAAGGCTAAGGCCGCAACGGGAAACCTTCGTATTTCATTGAACTCTTACTGATTTCTGGTTTTCTGCTTTTTATTGGTTCAGATCAGCGGTCCGGGTATGAATCGGGGGAGATTCGCCCGGACCTTTTGCGGAGACGGATCCAGGGTCCGTCTCCGCTTCTGTTTACGTGATTTTAGTTTTGCCCCGTGACGCCAGATTGTTAATTTTGCATTGCGAGAAAACCTGGCATGAAAAAACAGATAATATTACTTTCAGTTATTGCTCTTGCGGTGGCATCGTGCGGGACCCGCTCTTCGCACGGCAATGAGGGGAGAGTGGTTACTGTGACCATACCTCCGTTTGCGTGGTTTGTTGAGCAGATAGGAGGGGATGATTTTAAAGTGAATGTGCTCCTTCCGCCCGGTGCGGACCACCATATATGGGAGCCTCTTCCGGCTCAGATAAGCGCTCTCTCCGGCTCCGAAGCATTTATAATGAACGGACAGCTCGGATTCGAGCATGCCTGGATGGACCGGTTCAGGCAGGTCAATCCTGACATGAAGGTGCTGGACCTGTCCCGGAATATTCAGCTCATATGGCCCCGACACCCTTCTGGCATCGGGGTTTCGGCCCCTCTTAATGCGGAGCCTCAATCTGAAGGTCTGATCCGCCAGCCGGCGGATGAAGGTCTGAAGGTCGGAGGTGATGAGAGTTCACGTCCTGTCACGGGCGGGGTAACCGCGGAGGACACGTCTGCATCCGGGCATCAGCATGAAGGAAATGAATCATTTGCTGAGGGCGACGGGGAAGATCACCAGGGACATGCGCACGGCGGTCCTGACCCGCACTACTGGATGTCTCCTGTGGATGCAAGGATCATGGCCCGGGATATTCGTGATTTTCTTGCTGAGCTCAATCCCTCCTCCGAAGGAAAGTATGATGCAAACCTTGCTGTCGTCAACCGGAAGATTGCTGAGGTAGATTCAGTTGTTCGTGCTGCTGTTGACAGGGGCGTACACAAAACGGTTCTGATCTACCACCCGGCGCTGGCGTACATGGGTCGCGACTATGGTTTTGAACAGGTGTCATTCGAGGATGAGGGCAAGAACCCTTCTCCGGCGAGAATGAAGGAGCTGATTGACCTTGCCCGGGTGAAGGAAATAAAGATTATCTTCATACAGGCGGAGTATGATGTGCGCAATGCGCAGTCGCTCTCCCGTGAGACGGGTACGAGGCTTGTTGTCATCAATCCGATGAACCCTGAGTGGCCGGAGGCTGTTATAGAAGTTGCCAGGGCATTGGGCGGCAGAGATTTTCGATTTTAGATCTTCGGTTGCCGGATTACACAAACAACTCAAATCGCAAATTGTCGGTGCCTGAAATACGTTGACCGAAAAAACGGTTAACAGTATGACAAAAGTAAACTATTTTGATTATGAGAAGAAGCCTCAATATCAGAGGTACTTCAGTGATGAGTTCAAGCGAAGGAAAGTCAGGGAATTAGAGAAAAGGGTGACAAGCATTACCGATATTTGCAGATCCTATGGAGTCAGCAGGACTTCAGTTTATAGATGGATTTATAAATACTCGGCAATGGCAAAGAAACAGGAAAAACAGGTAGTTGAAGCAAAGAGCGACACGCAGAGGATCAAGGCTTTGGAAGAGCGTATCAAAGAGCTTGAGAGGATAGTAGGACAGAAGCAGTTATTGCTTGAGTTCAAGGACAAGATGATAGAGATAGCAGAGGAGACTT
>DAIDJT010000075.1 GCA_027451265.1 Bacteroidales bacterium
CTATACCGCTCCTTACTCCAGGCCTCCGGCCGCCACGGTTGAGACTTCACCGGTAGCGGTGGGCCGAATGATCATCTTCGGGGCCTCTGACGGTTACCTTTATACAGTTGACAGCGTTAACGGAAGGATTATGGACAAAATAAACCTGGGGGCTCCCGTCTTCAGCACAGCCTGCCTTGCAGGCAACCTTCTGTATGTGGCTGATTTCTCGGGGAATATTTCATGCTTCAATGTAAATACTGACAATAGCCACAAATAAAGCCTATGCCCTAATCGATTATCCCGGCCATAGCTTCGTCAGCCCACTTCAATATGGCTGAAGTTTCTGCAGAACCGAGCTTTGCTTCCCCGTGGATGAGCAGGTAGGATTTGAGCGGCATCTTGCCGGAAGAGACTTCATTCCTGATATCATCAAGTAATCCTATTTTTTCACGATTGCTGTACGCTGCCCATTCTGAAAAATTCAGATATGACCTCCCTTCATTGATATGACCGGCAAGCAACCATGAGGAGGGAGCCACTTTTGAATACCAGGGAAGGTTGGTCTGGTTTGAGTGACAGTCAAAACATGATTTCCTGAACTGCTCAAGAACCGGTCCTGCAACCAGGCTGTCATTTGCTATGCTTTTATCATCTTCCGGTTTGTTCTCAGGTATTCCTGACGGAATAAACTGCACCGCAATGAATATCAGTACCAGTGCTGCAATAACAATTTTTACAGTTTTCATAAATGCGTAATGAGGGTTGGACAATTTCTTACTTCAGCAGGCTGTCTGCCCTTGATTCTGCCCATGATTGCAGTATCCTTGTCTCTTCAGGCGAGAGCTTCATTTCGGGATATTTTTTGACAATACCTTCGGGAGGCATTTTCTTTTCTTTGAGAACCTTGATGATGTGATCAAGAGTGCCGATCTGACTGCCTTTGGAAAGGTTGGGCAAGCTGTCCCACAGGAGTGCGTCTTTCGCATCCTTGGATTTACCCTGTTCACTGTGGCATCCGTAACATTTGTTGTCAATCACTTTCCTGGCCTCAGCGGTATAGAATGATCCGCTCTTCTGCCAGCTTTTATTTCCCTGAATTCCGGGGTTGAGGATAAATCCGATAAAAAATACCGGAACGATAATCGTGAACAGTGTTTTCATGATCATTTCAATTTATTCAAAGTTAAGAAAACATAATCACAGATTCCTATCCGGCAGGCCATTTATCAGCGGAACAAACCAGGAGCAGGAATCACTTCCTGTCAGGTGTGCTCCTCCTGTTTCTTCTCATGAAAATGAAGTAAACCGGTATGCCGGCCAGGATCAGTGACAACCCTATCATGGCTTCGCGGGGGCGGGTGATTATGGTGTTTAAAAAGAGCCCTATGCAGAAGAGCACAAAGATCGCCGGCACAACCGGGTAACCCCAGACTTTGTACGGACGGGGGGCATCGGGCATCCTGCGGCGCAGTATGAAAACCCCCGTGGCCATTGCACCGTAAAATATGTAAACTGCAAAGATCAGCATGTCAGTCAGCTGGTCAAAAGTACCCGAAAGCACAAGCACCGAAGCCCATATCCCCTGCCACAGCAGCGAGTTGCCCGGCACATTGTGACGGTTAAGCTTCCCGATACCGGGAAAGAAAAGTTTCTCCTGTGACATTGCATAATAAGGCCGCGAACCTGTAAGCACGCTTGCGTTCAGGCATCCCAGGGTTGTTATCAGGATCAGCACCGAGATAAAGAGAACCCCTCCGTGACCCCACAAACTCCTGATGGCTTCTATGGCAGCGATCTGGTTCCCGGCTTCATGAACCTGAACAAGCTGAGGTATTGACATAATCCGCATATATGCAAGGTTAACCAGCACATAAACGCCTATCACAACCAGCACCCCGATGGCTATTCCCTTTGGAATATTACTGTTTGCATTCTTTATCTCCCCTCCGATGAATCCCACTGAAACCCATCCCTGGTATGCCCAGAAGGCAGCAAGCATCGCGGTGTAAAACGAAGAAAGGGTCACAGGGCTGCTGCCCAGTTCCCTGAAGTTCATGAAGTTCTCAGGCTTCGGATTACCGTTGGCCAGACCGGCAACGATAATCACCAGGAGCCCGGCACAGACGAAAAAGAATATCGCCTTACCTGTCCAGGCTCCGCTTCTGAGTCCTGACATGTTAAGCCATGTCAGCAGCATGATCACTATGATTGCCGCCAGCTTGATGCCAAAATCCTGAAACGGGAAGAAGACCCCGCCAACTGAGAAATCATGCAATGCAGGAAGCAGGTCAGGAATGGGGATAACACTGTTGAGTGACTGCACCAGCACATATGCCAGTGAAGAAATCGTTGCTGTCTGAATCACTGCAAAGAGCGACCATCCGTAAAGGAATGAGAAAAACCGCCTGTAGATTTTTTTCAGGTATACATAATCGCCACCTGTATCTGCGAGCATTCCGGCAAGCTCGGCATTACTCAATGCACCGAAGAGGGTGATAACCCCGCCGGCAATCCACACCAGGAGTATCCATACCGATGAGTTCAGTTCATCAGCCATCGGGGCAATCTTTTTGTAAACACCCGAACCGATAATGTTGGCAATAACGAAAATGACTACATAACCAAGACCCAGGGTCCTGGATAAGCTTCTCTGGTCAGTCATAGGATGGCATCTTTCTGCGGTGAAGACGCTAAATTAAGAAATATGTCAGGAGAATTGCGAATTGCTAGGTGAGATGTGAGATTTGCGAGTTGCGATGTGAGATTTGCGAGGTGCGATGTGAGATTTGCGAGTTGCGATGTGAGATGTGCGATGTGTGATGTGCGAATTGAGAATTGAGAATTGAGACATGAGATTTGCGCTGTATGAGTCGGGAGTTGCCATATCCGGTTTGCGATTTTTGATTTCGCGAAAGGGGTTGTGGTAGTGTAACGGGAATGAACCTTCCTATAGAACAATCGCCTCAGTTATACGTATAAAGTAGGTAACAATCTTTGCTCAGCAACATGAAAAAAACAGTCATTTTCCTTCTGGCAATGATTCTCTGCGGCGGCGCCAGTGCCCAGTGGAAGGCGCAGACTGCCGAGACCTATGACAAAACGTACAGGATGGCCTTTGTTGTGTCAAAAGGCGGCGGTGAGACTTTGCGCATAATGCGCGACGTTACACCCGGAACTGCACAGAAGGGAGCCAGCCCGTATGACCAGATCTCCGGCCAGATTTTACTGAACAAAAATGTTGGCACCGAATATACCGTTAACACCATCGTTTTAAGGTTCGACGAAAGCACGAAACTCTACATCCATCAGCCGGCAGACCTTAAGCAGGGCTGGGATGCCAGCGCCGGCAGATACATCATTGAATCAGACTGGAAGATATGGCGCAGAGGGGATACCCGGAACAGGGGAGCCGCAGCACCAGGCGATAAAGGAACAAACCTGAAGAAGGAGATCCTTGACCTGATGAAATCAGGGAAAAAGGTCAACTGCCAGGTCATCCTGCTGCACAAGATGGATGATGCCCAGAGTACAATATCTGCAGATTTCGTCCTGCAAAACTCAACTAAGTCAATCAACTATCTGTTCCAGTAAGCTCCGGGCAGACACTAAGCCAATCAACATCCTTTACCTGCAATCCGCTGGCAGACACGAAGCCAATCCACTTCCTTTACCTGCTATCTGCAGGCAGTCACGAAGCCAATCAACTTACTTTACCTGCAATCTGCAGGCAGACACGAAGTCAATCCACATCCTGTTTCAATTAAGGCCGGGACAGTATAACTGCCGGGTCGACCGGTCATAAAAGATCTGCCGGGGAACATATTTTCATCTGCTGAAAATTTTGTTCTTTTGAAGGAGATATTCCTTTACTGAACAGATCCCATGAAAAAGATTACAATTGTTTTATTCATGATGGTGCTGGTTTTCAGCGTCCAGGGCGAAATCTTTGCACAGAAGAAAAATAAAAAGGCAGAAGCTCCTGTCAAGGCTCCGGTTGCCGTAAAAACTGAGACACAGCCTCAGGAACAGACTGTTACCACCGTTCCTGTGATAGTCAACGGTGAAGCACAGAAGATCCCGGCTTTTGAGAATGCAAACGACTGGATCCGTGAGGATCTCTGGGTGGAGGCTGAGTTTGACACCGACGGCGATGGCCGTCGTGACAGGATGCATGTAGATGTGACCCGCCCGGGACAGACCGAGACCGAAGGACTGAAACTCCCGGTTGTGTATGAGTCTAGCCCGTACTTCGCGGGTACGGCAGGCGATAGCAGAGAGTATTTCTGGGATGTGAGACAGGAGCTCAATACCGTGCCAAACCCCCATATCCATCCCCCTCAGATTAAAAGAATGGGAGAACGGCCGGTGATTTCAAACTCGCAGGTGAAGGCCTGGCTTCCCTACGGGTTTATAGTTGTACACTCGTCTGCGCCGGGAACAGGCCTCTCTCAGGGCTGCCCCACAATAGGAACCCGTATTGAGGCACTGGCTCCCAAGGCAGTCATTGACTGGCTCAACGGACGTGCAAAAGGATTTACAACCCCTGACGGGAACGAGGAGGTAAAGGCTTACTGGACCACCGGAAAGGTTGGGATGATTGGCACCTCATACAACGGGACCATCCCCTTCGCAGCTGCCACAACCGGTGTTGAAGGTCTTGAGGCCATTATCCCCGTGGCACCCAACACTTCATATTATCATTATTACCGTTCCAACGGGCTGGTGAGAAGCCCCGGAGGATACCTTGGCGAAGATGTTGATGTGCTCTATGATTTCATCTTCTCCAACCCTGACCGTTGTGCCTACTGTGACAGTGTTGTCAGGGATGGCGAGATGGCTGCGGGACAGGACCGCATCACCGGCGACTACAATGAGTTCTGGGCAAAGCGTGACCTGATGAACTACATGAAGCCGTTCAGGGCAGCCACACTGATGGCGCACGCGTTCAACGACTGGAACGTGGTCCCCAGCCACAGTTACCGCTTTATCAGGAAACTGAAGGAGATGGGAGTACCCCTTCAGATTTACTACCATCAGGGTTCTCATGGCGGCGAACCCCCCTTTAAAATGATGAACCGCTGGTTCACCCGGTATCTCTTTGGTGTGGAGAACGGAGTTGAGAATGACCCCAGGGCATGGATCGTCCGCGAAAAGGCCGATCGCCTCAGCCCTACCCCCTATGCCGACTACCCCAATCCGGATGCCAGGCCTCTGAAGTTATTCCTTAAACCCGGCGCCCCCGGTGCCGGCAGCCTTGTGACTGAGAAACCGGCAAAACAGGGCACTGAGATGCTGGTTGATAACTTCTCATTCCCCGGTTCCACCCTTGCACAGGCTGAATACACAAACCACCGCCTTCTGTACCTGACTCCCGTTCTGACAGAGCCTGCACACATCTCAGGTGTCGTTACCGTGAAAGTAAAAGCTGCGTCCAGCAAGCCGGCAGTCAATCTTTCGGTCTGGCTGGTGGCCCTGCCATGGACTGCCTCGCGCCAGATGAGTCTCTCAGATAATATCATTACCCGCGGATGGGCCGACCTGCAGAACTACCGCTCAATGACGAAGAGTGAACCGCTGGTTCCGGGGAGATTCTATGAGATGAGCTTTGAGCTCGAACCTGATGACCACATCATCCCTGCCGGGAAACAGATCGGACTGATGATCTTCTCAAGCGACAAGGAATTTACCCTTCAGCCGATGCCGGGAACGGAGCTGACCGTTGACCTGGACGGAACGGAGGTGACTATTCCGGTAGTGGGCGGGGGGATAAAATAAGCCCTGGCAGCCCTGTGCACGTAGTGCAGGGCTTTTTGTTGCTCACTGAAGGCAACAGCCGCTGAAGCCCGAAAGCATATTCAATGATTTTTTTGTGAGTCCCCTTGCAGCGTTAAGGGGACTTTTTTCGTATTAGGTAGTATAAGACCTGAATTCTGTAGAACTTTTGCTTAAAAGAATCTGTATGAAAAATCCAGTATTAATAATTGTGTACCTCCTGGCTTTTGCCGGATTGTCATCATGTTCAAAGGATAGTGACCGGGAGCCCGATCTCACACCGGAAAACCTTAAATTGACAGCCAAAAGCTCTGAAGTCATTGCCTATAACAATGAATTTGGAGTTGAGCTCTATACAAAAGTTGCGCTTGCGGAGAACAAGAACTTCATGCTCTCTCCCCTCAGTGCCAGCGCCGCGCTGACCATGCTGCTCAACGGTTGTGGCGGAGAAACATATGATCAGCTGAAAGCAACCCTGAATTATCCTGAACAGATGACCATCAGCGAAATAAACGAGGTTTATAAGAGCCTTGTCTCCCAGTTGCTGGTTATTGATCCAAAGGTCAAACTGGCCCTGGCAAATGCAATATTCTACAGGCTGGGATTCACAGTCAAGAGCCCGTTCTTCAGCACGATGGACAATGATTTTAATGCGGAAATAGCCGGTCTTGATTTTTCACTGCCTTCTGCGCTTACAACCATTAACAAATGGGCCAGCGACAATACAAACGGCAAGATTCCGAAAGTGCTCAATGAAATTTCCGGTGATGCGGTAATGTTTATAATGAATGCCCTTTACTTCAAGGGCGACTGGAGCTACCAGTTCGATAAAGACCTGACATCTGACAGGCCATTTTACACTGATGGCTCAAACTCCGTGAATGTAAGCACGATGAAGGGAGAGGTCGGGTCGAAAGTAGCCAACGGAGACAGTTACAGGGCAATCGAAATGCCATATGGCCAGACCAACTTTACAATGGTTGTGATTGTTCCGGCAGGCACTCTCTCAGACTTTACAGCATCACTTGACGCAGCCAAATGGAACACCATCACCTCCGGATTTGATGGCCAGGAAGAATACGGTGAACTGACTGTCTACATGCCGAAGTTTAAATTTTCCTACGAGAAGTACCTTAATGACCAGCTGCAGAGCATGGGTATGCTGGATGCATTCGATCCTTATCTGGCCGACCTCTCCGGGATTTCAGACGCCTCAATTTTCGTCAGTTTCGTAAAACAGAACACCTTCGTTGAGGTGGATGAAAAAGGTACTGAAGCTGCAGCCGTTACCACCATCGGTATTGAACTGACAAGCATGCCACCGCAAAAGCAGGTATTTGTAATTGATAAACCATTTGTATTTGCCATCCGCGAACGGACCACCAATGCCCTCCTCTTCATCGGGCAGGTGGTAAATCCGCTGGCTCAGTAAACCTGTAATACAAGGTGAAAACTAATTCCTGATCAATAACCTTCAACATCAACATGAATATGAAAAACCTGGTCAAGTCCGCAACATTTCTGATTGTCATGATGGCAGCTCTGACAGCGTGCCAGGACAGAACAACAGAACTGATTACCTATGATGCAAACGTGCCTGTGTACATGCCTTATGATGAATTCCGGTCAAGCTTCCTGAAGAGTGCCCCGATAGAAATCTCCCACCCCGGAAAAATGTATTTCAAGGACGGGTATCTCTTTGTCAACGAGTACGGCAAAGGCATACATGTGATTGACAACACAAACCCGGCAAATCCCCAAAAGGTGGCCTTTTATGAGATCATGGGGAACGTTGACATGGCAATCAAGGGCAATATACTCTTCGCTGACAGCTTTATCGACCTCCTGGCGATTGACATAACGGACATCAATAATCCCGTCGAGATTGACCGCATTGAAAATGTTTTCCCGGAAATCGTTCCCGAAGGAGAGCTTTGGTACCCATATGCAATGGTTGATAAATCCCAGGGGGTAATAATTGGCTGGGAGGTACAGGAGATTACCGAGGAGGTTGAAAAGTACAATCATGGCGGGTGGATATTTCGTGGCGAAATGGATTTTCTGATGAATGCCGAAGCAGGTCCCACCTGGACCGGCGGCAGCGGCACCGGTGGATCCATGGCCCGCTTCATGCTGAATGAAGATTACCTGTATGTGATAGCAGTGCCAACCAGGCTGAAAACGGTTGATATCACCACGGCATCAGCGATGACGGTTGTCGACAGTGTTGATATGCCCCGTAACATGGAGACGCTGTTCCGTCTCGAGGATAACCTCTTCGTGGGAACCACAACCGGGATGCTCATCTTCGATCTTGTCAATCCCAAAAAACCGGTCCAGGTATCGTCATATGACCATCTTACCGCTTGTGACCCTGTTGTTGTCGACGGCCAGTATGCATACGTGACCCTTCGATCGGGGAACACCTGCAACAATGCACAAAACCTGCTGGAGGTAATAGACATATCTTCAATCAAGAATCCGTACCTGGTGAAATCGTACCCGATGTTCAATCCTCACGGGCTGGGCACTGACGGCGACCTCCTCTTCGTCTGCGACGGAGCAGCAGGGCTGAAAATCTATGACAAATCAAATCCACTGGCAATCATTACCAGCCAGGTGGCGCACTACCCTGATTTTGATACCTATGATGTCATCCCTATGAATGGCATCCTGATGCTTGTAGGCGAAGAAGGTATTTACCAGTATGACTACAGCGACCCGGAAAATATTATCCAGATAAGCCATATTACAATCAAACAGGAATAAGTATATGGCAAGACTTACTGCTATTGCGGTTTGTGTTCTCCTTACACTGACTGCAGCAGGCCAGCACAGGAAATCTACTGTTGTGCTCAACGATGGCTCCCGGATCTCGGGAACCATCGTTGGCGATTCTGCCGGCTACCTTGATCTTAAGATAACGTATCCCCAGGTTATCCGGATTGGCAGGTCACAGGTATCCTCAGTGGAGCCCCTGACCTATCCGGTAAAAAAGAACCTGAAAACCTCCGGCTATTACGTAAGGCTGTCAACAGCTTTCCTCTCGGGGAAAAACGAGAGCGGAAACCAGAGCAGCCTCAGTTTCAATCTTTCCAACGGTTACCAGTTCAAAAACGGCATTGCAGCCGGGCTTGGCTCCGGGATGGAAGAGCTTGGAGTAGTGCTTGTGCCTGTTTATGCAGATCTGAGATACACCCCGCTGAACTCTGCAACCTCACCATTCCTTTGGCTGAAAACCGGTTACGGATTTGCAATCACTGACGAGCCTGTCTATTATGTGGATGAGGCTTCAACTGACCGGAGACGTGAGGGCGGGTTTCTCTTCAATGCAGGAGCAGGAGTATCATTGTTCACCTGGAAAAGAACCGCGTTAAACGTTGGATTGGGATACAGATACCAGAAGGTTACACTGCAACATGATCAGTATATAAACTGGTGGGGCGGAGGCTCTGTAAGGGAGACGGTTACCCAGTATTACAGGCTCGAGTTTCACCTGGGTTTTGTCTTCATGTAAAAGAATAATTATGAATCAGACAACCATTATTTCGTTCGAATTGAGTTATTTCGGGGAAACTTGATTCCTGGCGGCATAATGGGCAGAAGAATATCTGACGGAAATGAATACTCTGACTCAGATCTTGTCAAAAGATGTGCCGGCGGCGACATCCGTTCACAGGAGGTCCTCTACAGGCGCTACTTCTCCTTTGCCATGTCAGTTTGCATCAGGTATACAAGGGATGAAACCGAAGCCATGGAAATAGTCAATGACAGCTATATGAAAGTCCTTGACAGACTGTCAGGCTATGACCATTCAAAGCCGTTCAAAGGCTGGTATGGCAGAATACTTGTCAATACCGCCATTGATAACTACAGGAAGAACCTCAAACTCAATGAAACTATTTCAATTGATACACTGGGTGAAAACATAGAGAATGACCCTGAAATTGAGAATGAGCTTTCCGTCTATGATATCCTGACACTGTACAGGTACCTCCCGGCACATTACAAAATTACATTCAACCTCTTCGAGATAGAAGGATACTCACACGAGGAGATTGGTCAGATGCTGGGAGTCACCCCTTCCACCTCCAGGTCGAAGCCCGCCAGACAGAATCGATTCAGAAAATTGAGCAGCAGAGACTTAAATTGCGCGTCAACTGCCCTGCCGCCTTTGCGGTCGACGTTTATGAACATGGTATTCCAGCTTCCTGTCC
>DAIDJT010000076.1 GCA_027451265.1 Bacteroidales bacterium
AGACGGTCAGTGACCATGTAAGAAAGAACAGCGGGACGGAAGACGATGTCCGCGACGTCATCCAGGAGACCGTGGTGATTCTGTACAGGCAGGTGACAGGTGAGGGATTCGTGCTTACAACCGACCTGAAGGGCTACTTCTTCGGCGTAGCACGGAATGTCTGGAACGTGCAGCTCAGGCACCGTTCAAAGTTGGTCCCCCTGGAGAGTGACATAGCCGATCATTCAGCAGCGGAGGATGTTGCAAATGCCACGCTGGAGAGGATTGTTGCCCGTTCATTTGCACTGCTGGCGGAAGACTGCCAGATGGTACTCACGCTCTATGGCGAAGGTTGCTCATACGAGGAGATAGCCCGCAGGATGGGCCTGAAAAACGAAAGCTACGCCAGGAGGAAGAAATACCTTTGCAAGGAGGCTCTTATGGAGATAATAAAGACTGATCCGGAGTATCAGGATCTGGGTCCCCTGTAGACCAGCGCCACCAGGGCAGTGGCCAGGAGCAGCAGGAGCAGCATCGAAATGTACAGACTGACACGGTTGTACCACAGGGGGGTGTCATCGCCATAAATGACGAGCGTTGCCCAGTAATACGGATGAGACCGGCCCTGATCTGCTGTTCTGAGGAATTTAAGACGTGCATCGCGAAGAGCTGAGCTTTTTGTCTGGCCGCTTCTCATATTCTTGTAGAATGAGTGAATCACCTCTGAAGCTGAAGCATCATCCACCTCCCACATTGACATCACTGCAGAACGGCTTCCGGCATACAGGAATCCACGTGCAAGGCTCAGTATGCCTTCCCCGCTGACAAGCATACCGCTGCCGGTGTTGCATGAGCTGAGAACCACCATCATCGCTTTGAGCGGGATGCTGTAGACCTCGTATGTATTCAGCATGCCGTCATTGCTTTCCTCCTTCGCGCCAGCAAAAAGCATCTTTGAGAAGGCAGGCCGGCTGTCATCAACAAGCGTGTGCATTGCCAGGTGAATAATATCATACTCCGGCGCCTGCTTCTTGAATGCCTCTTCCCTTGCCTCCTCTCCGAGGAAAGCTGTGCCTCCGCACTGGCTGACGGCATCCTCTGCCTCCACCATTGCATAAGGAAGCTCCCGTATCTCACCCCTGAGATTTGGCCATCCTGTCAGAAGTGAATCGGCAATCTCCATACCCTCATATGATGGGGCAAACGCAATGAGCCTGTTGTTGAGCCGTCGTGTTCTCTGCATCGTCTCCGATGAAAGGGTGACACTGTATATATAAGAGAAACGATACTTCTTCAGGGCAAACGGAGCCTCACGGTATAATAGTTCCTTGCTGCGAAACTCTTCCGTCACAAGTGTCTCAAAGGGGAGATAGGAAAGGATGTTGTCAGGCGATATTACAATCTTGTCTCCCACCAGGTATGGCTCAGCCGGTTCAATCAGGACACGGTAGAGGCTATAGGCCAGGTCCATGTATTCATTGAACGGGGCACGCGATCCGCTTCTCCTGGGGGTAGTCGATAAAATTTCGCGAAAGCGGTGCAGCGAGGTGAAGAAACTTGAATCTACTTCACGGGTAATGACCTCGTTTCTCCTGCTGTTGGCAACGATAATATAAAGGCGGTCTTCAGTAAGCACATAGCTCAGCAGGTTGGCTCTCCGGCCGATAACCTTCGAAACATCGCCAAGCGGCGTTACCTCATTCCTGTATTTCAGGTTGTAATATGAAGGATACTGTTCCTCAAAGATGCGTTTAAGTGAGTCACGTGAACGGAGCAGCCTGAAGGTGACGGTTTCCCATGTTGCCAGCCGCTGAGAGTCGGGAGTAGCCTTAAGCTGTTCATTGGCAATCAGCTCCCTGTAAAACCCGGTCTGTTTGCGGATCTCCGATTCGAGATTGGTCAACTCCGGCGGAAGCGAAAATCTGGCGGCATTGAGCTCCCTCATAGAGGCAAGAAACCCTGCCACCTTGCTCCTTTCAGAGTATTCAAATATCCCTTCAAGGTATTCCCGGTCATGACCAGCCTTGTAAAGCCTTGCATAGTTTCCGATAATGCCGGTATATATTTCCCTTGAATAGGCGCTGAAGCTTGTGCGGCTTTCATCCTCGCTCAACTCCAGGCGCTGACGGTCATAAAGAGAGGCTATCATCCGTCCTGTAGCCACCGCCTGCAGATCATACCGGCTGTTACCGTCAGCATCCGCAAGAGCATCCAGGGCAGAATATTTGTATTCCAGGATATTGAGTTCATCCTCGGAGAATCCTGCCGGTGTACCGGCACTGCCGTTCACCGGTTCCCTTTCCCCTTTAACGGAGGAGCGGGTGCCAGCCAGTGAGTCCACCTCATCAGTAAGCTTAAGCACCTCGGCATATTTTCCTGCATTTAAAAGTGACCGTGCATACTTGCCGACCAGGAATTCAGTCATGGAATCATCCCATGGATTGGCGCGCACATAACTGAAACACTTTTCATATAACGCCAGCGAACGTTCGGTGCCGCCCTGGCTGCTGTTGACAAAGTCAGCAAATGAAACCAGCATCATGAAGTATTCCCTGCTTCCTGGCCCGTAAATGCCTTTTACCTTATCAAGTCCCTCCTCCAGAAGTTTCTCCCCCTCCCTGAAACGACCCTCCTGACCCAGAAAATTGGAATAGTTGATATATAGCAGAAATTTGTCCTGGGTGTTCCTTTCACCTTCCACCTCAAGTCCTCTCCTGAAAGAATCCTCAGCCTCCTTTTTCTGCCCAAGTCGTCTGTAAACCTGTGAGATTGTATTAAGAAGGAGGATCCGTGAGTCAGCGCCGGCTGACTGGTCACGTTCAAACATCCTTAGCGCTTCACGGCAGTAAACCAGTGATTTATTGTATTCCTGGGTGCGGTAAAGGCTCAGGCCTATTATATGATAGAGGTCAGCACTGACCCTCGGCTGAACACTTCCGGGATATTTTGTTGCTATTGCCAGCCCGGCCTCTGCCAGGCTGACAGCCTGGTTATTGTCATCCAGTTCAAGGCAGATGCTGGCCAGGTTCAGATAATTGATTGCAAGCCCTGATGAGTCACTTCCCGGGAGAGACCTTCTTGCATCCATGGCCTTCAGCCCCAGCTGGTATGCTCCCGGATAATCACCTGACCTGAGGAGCGATACGGCCATGTTGACAAGTCCGTTTGCATACCTCCTGTCAGCGATTGCAAGCTTCTCCCTGTACAGCACCGATCTGGAAAACAGGGCTAAGGCTTTTACGTAAAGGTTTGACTGGTAGTAATGTACACCAGTAAAATAAAGGGCATCAGAGAGGAGCAGTGTGTCAGTGACAGTGTTTCCCGCAAGGATGCTGTCAATCTCATGAGTCAGCTGGTAAGGGTCTGCCCTGCGTTCTCTTTGCTCCAGCCATGCAGCAAGTGAGTCAGTCTTTTCCCGGAGCATGCTCTCAGCGGAAGCTTTCAATTGGTTGCTTCCGCCATGGGAATGCGCTGATACGGCGCCTGTATCCCCTGCACCCTTACCTGCCCTGTCCGTCACCTTGAAAGTTTCAGAAACTTTGATCTGAGCCTTTACCGGGATCACACAGACAACCGCAAAACACAGGATTATAACAATGACTATGCCTGGCTTCAGACGCATCAGTGTGGTTATTCTTTCTTCCACCGGCAAAAGTATAAAACAATCCTTTACCGGAGCCGTAACTTTTGCTTGTTATACCCATTTGACTTTCAATATGTTGCATTTTTTTTGAAAAAAAGTTGATTTTTTCGTGTCACAAAATGGCACTTTCTGACATGTACGGTATAAATGACAATTAAACCCTGATTTAAAAATTTTAAAAATTACTGTTATGAAAACCCTGACAATTGACAACTTTTCAGAATTTATTCTTTCAAATGAGGAAATGATAAATGTACGCGGCGGCAACGGAGCAACGAACAATGAAGGTGATCCCACGAGACCTCCCGTGATCATAGAGATCTGAGCAGGTAAAAGGAGCCGGTTTTTCCGGCCATAATATATTAACATAAAAGTGGTTTATCCGCGTTAGCTGATAAGCCCGCATATCAGGCATCATTCCCGGATGCCGGCGGCACTGTCCGCGCACAAAAGGGTTATGTTATAACTAACTATCTGGTTACTAGCATTATGTTATATAAGTGTGAAATAATACCAAGACAAGATGAAGACGAAGGACGTCAACAATGCCATTGAGAACTGGCTGGGCGGACACGCAGACAGGTCTGCACAGCAGTGGCTGACAAATGAAATGAAGAAAGATGCTGCACTTGCAAGGGAAGTGACCCTCAGGCGAAAGACTGACGAAATCCTTTCCGGGAGGGATGTCATTGACCTGAGGAACAAGCTGGCAGTCATTGAAATGAGAAGGCGCAATGCCGGCACGGTCAGGAAAACCGTTATCAAAACCACAAGGTATGCGGCTGCCGTGGCCCTGGTTGCTATTCTCTCGGCTGCAGTCTACCTGACAGTGAGACCAGCCGCCACACCTGAGGGGCTCTATTCTGAGTATTATTCCCGCTACGAGTCTCCGGGAGCCGTGAGGTCAGTTGTCAGTTCAGACAACACACTCATGGAAAACGCAATAGCCTCCTACACAGCCAGGGAATATGAGAAAGCCATTGTCTACCTCGAGCAGGTGATAAACAACGGACAGGACGACATGGAATCGGTTTTCATGAATGGTATGGCCAACATGGAGGTAAAGAATTACCCGGCAGCAAGCGGATCATTCACCCGCGTCATAGAACACAATGACAACCTCTACCTGGAAGATGCTTCCTGGTACCTGGGACTCTGCTACATGATGACTGACAATAAAGACAAGGCTGTCAAACAGTTCAGGTCCATTGCATCATCCAAAAGCAGGTACAGCAGGCAGGCCGCCAGACTTGTACGCAGGCTTAACTGAAAAACATAACCAACCAATCTGTTCATATGTTCGAGATTCTTCGCAATGCCTGGAATGAGACGGGGCTGACAGTAGCGAATGGGCATGAAAAACTGGACAAAATGATCAATAAACCAAATATTCTTGCAGGTGTCTCACATGAGGTGAGAACCCAGATGAACTCAATTGTTGCCTTTTCTTACCTGATAAATAACCAAAGGTTCAGCGAAAGTGAGAGGCGGGAGTTCTCCGAGCAGATTATCACCTCATGCGAACAGCTCATAGGATTGTTTGAAAATTTCTTCGATACCGCTGCCCTTGAATCAGGGTCAGCCAGGGAAAATCTTCGCGAAACAGACATCACCAGGCTGTTCGAGTCACTTGCCTCTGATTTCAGGGTTTTCATGAGGAAAAAGGGACGCGACAATGTGGTTCTGATACAGGAGGATAACCTTCCCGAGAAGCTGATGCTGAAGCTTGATACCGCTCGGATGACAAGAATTGTCAGCAATCTGTTCAGGAATGCACTCGACAATACTTTTGCAGGGTTTATAAAAGTAGGGTGCACCTGGTATGACGAGACCATCACCTTTTATGTAAAAGATTCTGGCCAGGGTTATCCCAGAAGCAGCGACCTGTTGCTTTCCGACAATCCTGAGATCCAACATTCCGAAAGTCAGGATACCTATTCCGCTATGAATTTAATCCTGGCCAGAAATCTTATTTTGGCAATGGACGGCAAAATCAGGGTTGAAACAAATGATGCCGGAGGCTCCTCAGTCTTTGTTTCATTGCCAGCACGGGAAAGTCCCGGTCTGAAAATTCTCACCGGTACCTCTTCAGAGAACAAGATAGCTATCTGATTTTCTGAAGCCTACAACTGTCTGTTAAGAGAAGTAAGGAGGGTTGCCCCTGGCACCCTCCTTTACTTGTTTAGCCTTGAATTCCTTTAAAGTTGTCTGTTCCCGGGGCGCCGGAATCATTTGGTGGTTCCTTCTGAGAGTATGGTTATCTCGGTTCGCCTGTTAAGACGTTTCCCCGCAGGGGTTATATTGTCTGCCACAGGCGACGCTTCACCGTAACCATGCGTGAATATTCTCTTACCGTCAATGCCCATCCTGATCAGGAATTCCCTTACAGAACCGGCCCTTTTCTCGGAAAGCTTCTGGTTATGATCATCGCTGCCGTCAGAATCAGTATGACCCCCTATCTCAATCACCACATTATTATTGATCCGGAGGAACTCCAGCAAATGCCTGAGCTCCGGCATGGATGATTCAAGCAGTTCCCAGGAGTCAGTGTCGTAAAAGACATTGTACATCCGCATGAATTCTCCTTTGCGGACCTTGTTCAGGGCAATTGTTTTCCTGTAGGGTTCAGCGGAGGTATAGCCTTCGGCGAAATCAAAGTTCTCGGAATAGATCATGTAACCGTCAGCGGTGACATTCAGGCCGTAACTGCTGCCGCTGGGCAGGCAGACGAAGAATCCTCCCCTGCTGTCAGTGAGCGATGTGATCACGTCAATACCCCAGGTGAGGTCTGTAAGCTCGTACTTTGCCGTGATGGGTTGCCCGGAGGCCTTGTCAATGACGGCACCCTCAAAATAAAGCACCTGCCCAGGCTGTACCTGCGGCGGCAGGTCAAGGTAGTAAATATCCTTTCCCATTTCCCTGTTGCGGATGGAAGAGAAATAGGCTCTTCTCCCAGACGACTCGATGACAAGGCCGGTTTCATCAGCAGGTGTATTCACCGGGGGACCCAGGTTTTCAGGGGTTGTCCAGGTGGAATCGCGGTTCATGGTGGTGACATAGATATCATGCCCGCCAAATGACTCCCTGCCGTTGGATGAGAAATAAAGTGTTCTCCCGTTGAAGTAAATGAATGGTGAAAACTCATCACCGGAAGTGTTTATGATTTTGCCCGGGTTGACCGGTCTCCCCCACCTGCCGTCACTGCCACGCAGGGAATACCATATATCCATTCCTCCCATCCCACCCGGCCTGTTGCTTACAAAAAAGAGCATCCTTCCGTTGGGGCTGATTGACGGCTGTGATTCCCAGTATGTTGTATTGACGGGCTGACCGAGGTTATTCCCTGGAGACCACCTCTTTCCGTCATTTGTCGAAAAGTATATGTCGCATCTTCCCTGTCCGTCATTTCTGTCACATGCCGTAAAAAACATGGTTCTGCCGTCTGATGAGATTGACTGGGCACCTTCATTTCCGGCAGTATTCAAAGGAGCCCCCGCGTTCCGGGCAGTGCCCCAGTACCCTTCAGGAGTCAGCCTGCTGACATAAAAGTCTTCCTGTCTGTCGCGATTGTAGTCCCTGCCATAACCAGCCGCCCTTTTCACCTCGCGCGTAAAAATCAGTTGCTGACCGTCGCCCGTCACCGAGGGCCAGTACTCGTCAAGTACGGTATTGACCGAATCTCCAGCGCTTACAGGCTCTTTTTCAAAAAGCGATGCCGGAAATGACAGGGCAAACCGGCAGTTTGCAAGCATCTTTTCGGCTTCATTGCGCATTCCGGCGTTAATCCCTGGTTGTTTGAGATAGGCCTCCAGGTGCCCGGCGGCATCAAAATATTGCCCGGTGCGAAGCTCAGCCTTGCCCAGGCTGTACAGGGCCGGAATGAAAAAGAGGGAATCAACCGCCACTGCAGCGCGATAATGCGTCACAGCCTTTTCCCAGTCGCCGGTGTCAGAATAAAGCTGACCAAGGATAAGGTGTGCCTCGTAGAATCTGCCATCTTCCTTCAAAGCATGCAAAAGGTTCATCTCGGCCCTGTCATAATAGAGAAGATCATAGTCCCTTTTGCCCTGATCATAATATTTCAGCGCTTTGTTGGATCGTGTATGAAAAGTCTGGCCGGTGACTGAACACTGGGTCAGTACCAGGAGAAGGATGGCGAATATTGATCTTCCCATGCTCATTCAGGGGATATGCATGAATTTATGTGCCTGCAGCGAGACCCTCCACCTGGTATTCTTCTTCACATATTCAGTGATCTCTCCTATAATCTCCCTGTACCTGCTCCATTCCGGCTGGAGGAAAAGGAGGCAACCGGGCCCCGCTTTACGGCTGTATTGCTCAGCCTCCTCAAAATCAGTGCCATTCTGAATGACAACTTTGAGCTCATTGGCCCTGCTCCATATCCCGGGCAGCGGAGGAGTGTTCTTCTTGGGTGAAAGTGTAATCCAGTCCCAGGTCCCTGTAAGCGGATATGTACCCGATGTTTCAAGGAAGGTTTCTATCCCTTTTGACCTAAGAAGGTCACACAGAGGACCGAGGTTCCACATAAGAGGTTCACCTCCTGTCACCACCACCGAATCAGCACCTGCCGCAACCACACCGGCAGCGATGGCTTCTATATCAACCATCGGATGGAGCTCGGCATTCCATGAATATTTAGTGTCACACCAGCTGCAGCATACATCACATCCTCCAACCCTGATAAAATAAGCTGCCCTGCCTGTGTTGTACCCCTCTCCCTGGACTGAGTAGAACTCTTCCACCAACGGGAGGTTGAGGCCGCTGCTGTCAGTATCCGTCATTGTCATTTCCTTTTTTTATCAGGGAAAAGCAGTCTGTACATGTCATGGAAAATCTCCGTGTTATCCTGGATTCCAGTAAATTCAATTGCTCCCGGTCCGTATGCAAATACCGGCACCATCACCCCGGAGTGGCCTTCGAAGCTGAAAGCGGCATCTACTTCCTTCTTTTCAAGATTGCCTTCAATGATGCTCATGCCACCGGTCTCATGGTCAGCCGTAACCACGATGAGGGTTTTGCCATTGTCTGCCGCAAATTTACGGGCAACGGCTACGGCCCTGTCAAGATCAAGAATCTCATTGGTCACCATTGAAGTGCTGTTGTTGTGGCCCGCATCATCTATCTCGGAACCCTCAACCATAAGAACGAACCCCCTGGGATTCCGCGAGAGAACCTCAATGGCCTTCGCCGTTGCCCGCGCCAGGTACTGCGGATCCCTGCCCTCAAACATCCTCGGCATGTCATTATCAGCCACCAGTCCGGCTATGCGGCCTGACCGTGAGGCAACGAATGACTCAAGGTCATATGTCACATCATAACCTGCCCTTTCGAGTTTCAATACCACATTCTCCGAGCGTTGAACAGTACCTGCGGAATCAACCCCAGGCTCAAAATACTTTCTTCCGCCACCTATAAAGACTTCAGCTGCACCGCTGGCGTACCAATCTGCTATTGACCGGTAATCATATCGCAGGGGAACATGCGCCGTGAAGACAGCAGGGGTAGCATCGGTAAGTGAACTGGTACATACTATTCCGGTTGATTTTCCTGCTGCGCGTGCATGCTCCAGCAGTGTAACCAGCACCGTGCTGTCAGGCCGCATGGAAATCATCCTGTTGTTTGTCTTTTCACCCGTTGCCAGTGCGGTGCCACCGGCAGCCGAATCTGTGGAGTAGTTGTTTGCCGAATGGGTCCTGCTGAACCCGGTTACCGGAAATGCCGGGAAAGTCATTGAGTTCCCGGAGACGGTCATCGCGGCATATACATGCGATACACCCATGCCGTCACCAATGAACAGGATAAGATTCACCGGCTTTCTCCTGTCACTGCCGGCAGCGCTTAAAGTCAGTACAATAAGTAAAAAAAACGAAATTCTTGATAGTATTTTCATAAAACAGCAAGTATCAGTTTTTACCAAAAAGGAGAATTCTTTCACGTTTCTCAGCTTCATCTGCCCATGCTTCCGGGACAATTTTCCACTGGCTCAGGGGAACGGGGGAGATTGTGCCTTTTTCTTTTATCCATTCAGTCATATAATACCTTAGATCACGACTGGTTGCAGTGATTATCCTGCTCTCCAGCTCTTTTGCCGTGATGCCGGCAGCAGCAAAATGCCCGCCACCGCCGTTGGCGCGGTACGAGTTGACGGCCACGGCATATGTAGCACTGTGACTGAAAGGGGTGCCGTCACTCAGGGCAGTTATGTTTACCCTTGCACCCTGAGGTTTG
>DAIDJT010000077.1 GCA_027451265.1 Bacteroidales bacterium
GAGAGACAAACAGGGGAACAGGATCAACGTGTCACTGATTGCCTCTTCGGTCATTTCAAACGATAAAACCTTTGCCTTCCTGGGTATCTACCGTGACATCACCAGGGAGATAAAGAGCAGGCTGATGCAGGAGATACAGTACAATATCTCTTCTGTTGCGTTGCAGGACTTTGATCTGATCAACATCTACCCTTCAATTGTTAAGGAGATCGGCAAGCTGTGGAATGTAAACAACTTCTTTATAGCCCTTTACAACAGGGAAAAGGATACGCTGACTTTCCCGTTCTTTGCCGATGAGCGTGACCACTTCCAGGAGACTGCTGCCAGGAACACGCTTACCGGATGGGTTATCAGGAACAATAAGGCTGTGCTGCTCGATGAGAATGACATCCTTATGATAGAGAAAACCGGGGCTATCAGTCTTGTAGGCTCGCCATGCAAGATATGGATGGGGGTGCCGCTCAGGATGGATGACGAGGTTATCGGCGCCATCTGTCTTCAGGACTACAAAAAGATAGATGCCTTCAACAATGATGATCTTCAGGTTTTTGAGTTCATTGCCAACCAGATAGTTCTGACGCTTCAGCGTCGCCGCATGCTTGACAACCTGATCACTGCACGCAAGAGGGCTGAGGATGCTGCCTTCTCCAAGCAGCAGTTCATGTCAACCATGAGTCATGAGATACGCACACCTCTCAACGAGGTGATAGGCATTACAAATCTGCTGTTCCAGAGCAATCCGCGCGAAGACCAGATGGACTATATAAATACCCTGCGCTTTTCAGCCAACCACCTCCTTTCTCTTGTCAATGACATACTTGACTACAACAAGATGGAGGCAGGTAAGATTGTCTTTGAAAAGACAGAGTTTGACCTGGCAAGCATGCTTGAAGACATCAGGAGATCATACAGCCACAGGGCCCTGGAGAAGGGTATTTACTTCGACCTTGAAAAGAGCCCTGATCTTCCTGTCACACTCATTGGTGACCCGATAAGGCTTAACCAGATTCTTTCCAACCTGATGTCAAATGCCATGAAATTCACTTCGCGCGGAGGCGTGACGCTGAAGGCATCGGTCAGGGAACGCCTGGAGGGCAGGGCAGTCATCGAGTTCTCTGTTGCTGATACAGGCATCGGGATAGCACCCGAGAAACAGGAGGTTATCTTTGAAAGCTATGCCCAGGCATCAGCTGATACCACACGCAAGTATGGCGGGACAGGACTTGGCCTTGCAATCTGCAAGAGACTTGTTGACCTTCAGGGCGGAACCATCGGGGTAAGCAGCGAACCTGACAAAGGTTCGGTTTTCACATTCGCAATAGAATACAGCATGCCTGCCGCCGAACCAAAGGTTACAGAGCACGGCAGCGCATCCGACAGCATGAAGGCCCTTGCCGGTAAGAGAATTCTCGTTGCCGAAGACAATAAGATCAACTTCTTTGTGGCAAACAAATTCCTTGAGAGCTGGGGTGTGATTGTCACTCACGTGGAAAACGGAGCCCTGGCCCTTGAGGAGATCCGGAGGAAGGAGTTTGATCTCATCCTCATGGACCTCCACATGCCTGTAATGGACGGCATAGAAGCCACCAGGATCATAAGAGGCTCTGCTGACAGGAAGATAAGCCAGATACCGATTGTGGCGCTCACCGCAGCAGTGATGTCAGAGGCTCATGACAAGATAGAAAACCTGGCTATCAATGACTACGTTCTGAAGCCATTCAAGCCCAGGGATTTGTATGACAGGATACTGAAGAATACAAGATAGGCACCACACGGTCGTGCCTTTGAATCTTACCTGATGCAGTATCTGGCCAGGTAATCCGTTGCTTCCTTAACCCCCAGGCTTCTTGCCTTACGCAGGTAATAGCAGGCATCGTCACTCCTGCCGCTGTTGATCAGGGCAATTCCGAGATTCAGGTTCGCTGCCCCGTTGTATGGGTCAAGATCCAGGCTCATTGTGTAGTCGTCAGCAGCCCGGTCCCATGTCCGTGCTGCAAGCCAGGCATCACCCCGCAACCTGAAGGCAGACGCTTCGCCGGGGTGCTTGTCTACATTGTCATTCAGGTAAGGAAGCGCCTCGTAAATGGCACCCTCTTCGGCATAGGTTCTACCAATCAGTCCCAGTGCATCAGTATTGTCCGGATCAATTTTAATGAACCTCTCCATCTCCTTCTTTGCTGCCTCCCTGTCACCTGATCTTAGAAGCATGCGTGCCTTTTTCAGCAGGAGACCGGGGTCAGGGTACCGGGAAGCAATAAGTCTGTCATAGATGGATGCAGCAGCGTAATAACTTTTCTCTCCCTCCCTGGCTTCAGCAAGGGTATAAAGCCAACCGGAGGGTGTATCGCTGCCGCGGTTGACAGCGTCAAGTATTTCCGCTGCCTCGCGGTACCTGCCGCTGCTCATCAGGATACGGGCGTTGCAGTACTCCGTGACAGGCAATCCGGGATATTGCAATGCCAGTGCGGCATATGCCTCCGCAGCCAGGTCATTGCGACCTGACTTCAGGTAATGGTCTATCTCCCAGCTTTTTCTCTCATATCCCCTGTACCAGTCTTTTTTCCACAGGGCTCTCCATTCGGGAGATGATGAAACAGGCTTGAATGAATCATCAAGTAAAATCTCGGGTTCGCTCTTCCTCTGCGCCGATTTAAGGTGAGCCTCAAGCAGTGATACCGCTGTTTTTGAATCGCCTTCTGCGGCAGCACACCTGGCCAGACCGTAGAGCCCGGATCCCTGGTGAAGACTCTCGGCTTTCATGAAATCTGTCCTTGCCTCCTTTATCATTGAGGCTTTCAGGTAAATATCACCTCTCGCTGCCAGCAGGGATGCATCGCCGTCTATCCCCCCGGTGCCTGCCAGGAGGGTGGCAGCCTCTGTGGCCTCTCCCCTGGAGGCGAGCTCCACTGCCCTGAGGAGAGTCTCATAGTCCGGCTGGCCCGATAATACCTGTGAAGCCAGCATAACCAACAGGCAGAAAAATATTTTTTTCATTGCTCTCATTTTTTTCCTTCAATAACTCCGGGGCCTGCTCCCTTTTCGGCAAAGACATGGATAAAGCCGCTCAGGTGGAACTGTTCCAACCCGCTGATTCTTCTTTCAAATACTTCACAGTCATAATAGTAGACTCCGGTTGGCACAACTTTACCCTTGTAAGTTCCATCCCAGTTCAGCCTGGGCTCCTGCGTGCTGAACACCATGACGCCGGCCCTGTTGAAGAGCCTGAACTCTACCTTTTCAACCAGAGCTGACGTCTTTGCCAGCAGCCAGTCATTGACATCGTCGCCATTCGGGGTAAAAACGTTTGGAATCTCGTAGAAGTTGCAGGAGTCAACGCAGACCATGACAGACAGCGGGCTCTCATTTCCTATCGCGTCAAAGGTTGAAATGGCATAGCATCCTGCCACATAATCAGGAAGGGAATGGACGTACTTCCTGACGTCGCTGTCATTAATGGTTGTGAGGAGCGCGAGATCCTCCTCGGAAGTCTGCTTGTAATACAGTTTGTATCCGGCCACGTCAGCAATGCAGAGGGGGTCTTCAAACGTCCACCTTACAGTATTGTAAAGGCTGTCACACTGCGATGAGACCGTCAGGGCAGGCGTGCACGGCGGCTCATTGTCAACCGGCACCGCGCAGGTGCGCTGTGAAAAGTTCACAAGGTTTTTGGGCGTGCCGGTTCCCTGGTATCCGCCCGAGGAGACTACATAATAGCAGTATTCGTTGCCATTCACAAGATCAGGGTCAGTAAATGTGAGCTGGTTGGTTGATCCTACAGGCTGCCATGTTGAGCCGTTGAACCGGTAAAAGTCATAGGAAGTGTTGATCCATGGCACATTGCGTGTCATGACAAAGCGAACCTTCCTGTCGCCCGGCAGGGCAGTAAGGAAAAGTGTTGAGGCAATTCCTGGGTCACCTATCAGGAACCGGTTTCCGGGAGCATTGTTATAGAGCTCTATCTTGTAAACCCATCCCTTGTCAAGTGTGTTGATCAGGGTGTCAATGTAGACCGTATCATTCAGGTCCGATGTCGGAAGGGTATTTATCAGCTGCCACGAGGTCCCTGCGATTCCTTCTGCACGGTAGATGAGATATTCGTAGGGGCCGTTTGCAGGTATTGTATCAAGACGGTGCGGTTTCTGCCAGGCAAGCATCAGGGAGCCGTTCACCGGGTGGGTGTTGCGGATTGAGACGTTCGTTATAAGAGGAATACCGGTGATAAGTGAGGTGACTATTTCATTTGAGGGTTTGCTTTCTGTGCCGTTGGGATACACTGCCACGACCCTGTAGGCATATTCGGTACCCGCCTCGAGGGTGTTGTCGGTATCGGTGAAGCTGATGGCACCGAATCCGCCAACATAACCCACCTTGACGAAACCTGCAGATGGGGGAATCCCGTCATAGCATGTATCCGGTGACAGGGTGGAGGCCCCCTCGCGCCTGTAGATGCTGAATCCGGCTATCTTGTCAGTAACATAGCCCGCCCATGAAAGGTTAACCACCTTTCCCTGGGGCACAGCTGACAGAAGGGTCGGTGACGGACCCAGCACCTTGATGCTCATATTGTCAATATCAACCAGCTGAAGCTCACGGTTGGAGTCTTCCGCCTTAATGATTATATCATAGGGCTGATGCCTCACCACGGTGTGGCATGGAGTCCAGCTCAGCCTTGCCGTTGTCTGTCCGGCGACACGGGAAAGAGTAGTAAAAGTGGCAGGACAGTCAGTTGCAGTAAAAATACCCGAAGTTGCAAGGAGGGTCACCGAGTCGAGGTCGGCGTCAGTTGCCCTGATGTCAAGGGTAACCGGTTCGCCTGCCTCTACGCAGAGGTCTGGCAGCGGTGAAGTCACGGGAGGCTTGTTGTCTGTCTCGTAAACTTCAATCTGCATATCTCGTACCACCACTCCTATCTTGATGCCTGCACGCCATTCCTGTATCTCCATGGCAACATTGTAAATGCCTATGGCAGTTGGTGCGTCCCATACAAGGTCTCCAGAGATGGAATCAACATAGAATTTGCGTGATGCGGGAGGCAGGGTATAATTCTGAATTTGCTTGCCATCCTCCCTTGTACAGACGGTGAGCTTATACGACAGGCTGTCGCCGTCAGGGTCAAAGGCAGCAGGGTTGTGGATGAAGATCTGTCCCAGGGCAGCCTTGTCATACGGTGGATTCAGCAGGACGGGAGTGCTGTTCCTGCCAACGGCAGTATTCACTATGAGGATCGTTGAAATTGAGAAAACGACATTGACCGAGTTGGGAATGTTTACAACCCCGAAGTTGCGGTTCGGGTCCTGCACCACAATCCTGTAGACTCCTGGTCCGGGGTACGTATGCTGGGCTACATATACGTTCTTCTTGTAGTTGTTAGGAAGGATTGTCTCCGATATCCTTGCCACGTTGGTTATCGAGTTGTCACCCCACTCAACGTCAAGAGCAGGCCTGTCGGCCTTGCTGAGGGTATAGGTAAAAGTGGTCACCGTCACTTCAAAGGTGAGGTCTGACAACTGTTTATAGGTAATCTCCCCTGCCCGGTTATGGGTGGCCGTTGCAACGGAGGTCACAGCCAGCAGCAGTGACAGTGCACTTAAAATTCGTCTTCTCATCTCTCTCCCTTTCATTTTACCTGGTAGCTCTTCATTGTATCCGTTACTGTGAACCTGTAGCCCTCCTCCAAGCCGTCAAAACTGAAGAGGAGCATGTTTGCCTGGTCTTCATAGAGCCGTGTCATGATGCGGTTCATTACTGTGATGCTGCTGACCCCTTTCTTCCCCTTTGCCTGCAATGCGAACCTGTGTTCCAGGCCGTCAATGCCGGCAGAAATCAGCTTCAGCTGCACCGGTTTTCCGTTTTCCAATATCATCACCCTGTCAGCAAGATATGCTGAGTACATCTCGTCGGTACTGCCGGTTATCTGTTCACCGTTACGCAGCCCCAGTTTCATGTCAGACTCCAGGTCATCACTCCAGATCTTAACAAAGACTGACCACACCCGGTTCACCCTGTCATAGTCAATCCCTGTCAGTGATACATGAACAGGGTGGACCAGGAGCAGGATTGTGAGTGCTATTGTTTTCATACCGGCACGGTACTTATTGCAGCAAAAATCACGCCATCAGGTCCTCATCCGTCACTCCTGCCCTCTCCCTTAGATAGTCAACCGTTCCCACCTCAATGAATGAGAAGCCTGCACCCCTGGAGAAGTTGCCGGCGAGGACCACAACTATATCACTGTCCTTCAGGGTGTACTTTTTAAGCAACTCCCTTATTGAGACATGAATAAACTCATCAACTGTCATCTTCTTTTCAATATAGATGGGGATAACACCGTAAGAAAGAGCCAGTTCCCTCATTGTACGGTGTGAGTAGCAATGGGCTATTACCGGGTTAATGCCGCGGAATGCTGCCATGTTCCTGATGGCTGTTCCGTTTACCGTGTCAGCCAGGATGGCTTTTGCCTTAATTCTTATTGCAGTTTTCACAGCCACCTTTGCCAGGTAGGCAGATACAAGCCCGCTAAGTGTCCCTGCAGGCATCTCAATATACTGGTCCTTTTCCTTCTCTGTCTCGGCAGCAATGCGTGTCATTGTCCTGACAGCCTCCACCGGGTACCTGCCGGCGGCAGTCTCCCCGCTCAGCATCAGTGCATCAGTCTGGCTGTAGACGGCATTGGCCACATCGCTCACTTCCGCTCTTGTGGGTCTGGGGTTCTGGATCATCGAATGAAGCATCTGCGTTGCCACTATAACCGGTTTGCGCTTCTCAATGCATCTGGCAATAATGTTGCGCTGTATTCCCGGGATACGCTCAAACGGAACCTCAATTGCAAGATCTCCCCTGGCTACCATTATCCCGTAAGAGTGATCCATTATCTCCTCAAGGTTGTCAACACCCTGCTGGTTCTCAATCTTGGCAATGATTTTTATCGGGCTCGACCGTTTGTCAAGGAGACGCTGAACTGCCAGAATATCCTCCTTTGACCTGACAAACGAATGTGCAATAAATTCAATGTCAAGCTCAACGGCAAGGTCAATAAACCCAAGGTCACGCTCGCTGACCGAGGGGAGGTTAATCCTTACCTGTGGTATATTGACAGTCTTTCTTGAGCCGAGGGTACCGTCATTCTCTATCCTTCCGCTAAGGGTTTTCCCCTCCTTTCCGGTTATTTTGATTTCCAGCTCGCCGTCATCAATGAGAATAACGGCCCCCTCCGGAACGTATTTTGATATATCACAGTAGTTTACATTGATCACCTCATGGGTGGTCGCTGCGGCGGAGTTTCCTCCGATTTTTACTGTTTCGCCCTTGAGGAATTCTACGGGCTGATCACATGAAGTGGTTCTGATCTCAGGTCCCTTGGTATCAAGAAGTATGGCAATATGGTCTGATATGCTCCTGACATTGCCAACAATCTTTCTGACACCCTCGGTATCGAGATGGGCGGAATTGACCCTGACGACGTCCATCCCTGCTTCATGGAGTCTGCGAAGGAATGACGGTTCGCAGTTCCTGTCGGAGATGGTTGCTACAATCTTGGTTCGCTTCTTCAGAAAGCTCTTTGCCATAGTCCGGTTATTTGTCTTGAATTTCAAGCAGAGCCTCCACTGCCAGCCTGTAACCGTCAATGCCCAGGCCCATGATGGTCCCGCGGCAGTATCGCCCTGTCAGACTTGTATGGCGGAACTCTTCCCTTGAGATGAGGTTTGAAATATGCACTTCAATCACCGGTACGCCGGTTGCAGCAATGGCATCAGCGATGGCTACGGAGGTGTGGGTATATCCGCCTGGATTTATGACCATGCCGTCAGAACTGCTGCCTGCTTCCTGGATTATGCTTACCAACTCTCCCTCGATGTTTGACTGGGAGTATCTGAAAGTGACCTGTGGATAACGCTGCCTGAGGGCATCAAACACCTTGTCAAATCCCTGGTCTCCGTAGATGGCCGGCTCCCTCCTTCCGAGAAGGTTAAGATTGGGCCCGTTTATTATTGCTATCTTCATTTCCTCTTTAGGGCGTATGGCTGATGCCAACAGTACAAAAATAAAGAATTGAGCGGATTTTAGACGGTTATAAGATATAACTTTGGAAGCATCAACAAGAGCCAATGACCGTATCGTGGACAGATGCCATCACGGGTTTCAGGAGGTATCTCCGGATTGAGCGCTCGCTTTCACCCAACAGCGTGGCGGCTTACCTTGCTGATGTCAGCCGGTTGAAGGCCTGGACGGAAGCAGAAAGGGGCGGTACCGGGCCTGCCGCTCTCACCTACAGGGATCTGAGTGATTTCGTGGCTTTTGTTGCAAAGAGTGATGATGCGCTACGGACACAGGCAAGGGTCATCTCAGGTATAAGATCATTCTGCCGGTATATGCTTGTTGAGAACCTGATTGCTGATGATCCGTCCGCCCTTCTTGAACAGCCGAGGACAGGCATGAAACTGCCGGAAGTGCTTTCCGTGGAGGAGATAGACAGGATGGTTGCCACCATAGACCTGAGTGCTGCGACGGGACACAGGAACAGGGCAATAATAGAAACAATGTACGGATGCGGATTAAGGGTCTCGGAACTGGTTAACCTGCGACTGACTGACATCCATCGCAGTGAGGGTTTTGTGACTGTCACAGGCAAGGGGAACAAGCAGCGTCTGGTGCCGATAGGGACGTTGACGCTCAGGGAGATAGACAATTATCTGGAGCGCCGGGTGATGATGCCGGTGATAATTGATACAAACATCCTGTTCCTTAACCGGCGAGGCAGGAAGCTGACACGGGTGATGGTGTTCAACATTGTCAGGGAAACAGCTTCCGACGCCGGAATAACGAAAACAATCAGTCCGCATACCCTGCGCCACTCCTTTGCTACGCACCTGGTTGAGGGAGGTGCCGACCTGAGGGCAGTGCAGGAGATGCTGGGGCATGAATCAATAACCACCACAGAGATTTACACCCATATTGACCGCAGCTACCTGCGTGACACCGTGCTGATGTATCATCCCAGGGCACGGAACAGGCAGCCCTGACGCTTCCGGCAACGGTGACATGCTGTTGCATAAGACAGAAATGTTATGCCGCCCTGTAAGCACAGGCCTTTTTTGCAACGGGCAGAACTGCCCTGCCGTCATGCATGGAAAGGCCTTCTTTGCAACGGGAAGACCTGCCCTGCCGTCATGCATGAAAAGGAACCCTGCAAATAGAAAAAAGGATATTTCTTTATATCCTCCTTTTTATTACCTTTGCGGTTCGAAAAAAAAGAGATTTTAATCAATAACCAGATCGAATATGTCAAAAGTTAAGCGCGTTTATTCCTTCGGTAACAAGACAGCCGAAGGCAGGGCAGATATGAAAAATCTGCTTGGCGGCAAAGGAGCCAACCTGGCTGAGATGTGCCTCCTGGGTCTTCCGGTTCCGGCAGGGTTTACAATCACCACCGAGGTATGTACCGAGTATTATGAGAACAACACTCAGCTTCCGGCAGAACTGATGCCGGAAGTATGGGAAGCCATGAAAAAGACCGAACAGGCCATGGATTTGAAGTACGGCGACAGGGAGAATGCACTTCTCGTCTCATGCCGTTCAGGTGCCCGCAGCTCGATGCCCGGCATGATGGACACTGTCCTCAACATAGGCCTTTGTTCCGAGACCATCCCTGGTCTAATTAAAAAGACCGGCAATCCCCGTTTCGTGTGGGATTCATACCGCCGGCTTATCATGATGTACGCAGACGTGGTAATGGAAAAGGCCGAGGGTATCGAGCCCACAGACGGCAAAGGCATAC
>DAIDJT010000078.1 GCA_027451265.1 Bacteroidales bacterium
TGTTTAAGGCTCCAGGCTGCCTCAGAATATGGTTTGACCAGCTCACCCCTTGTCATGAACCCCAGTTCGCCGCCGCGCGGCGCAGAACCCGGGTCTTCCGAATAAAGTATTGCCAGTGTGCTGAAGCTCTCACCGTTGATGATACGGCTGCGAAGGTCAAGGAGCCTTTGCCGCACCTCCGCCTTGCTGGCTTCCATGTCAGGCGGCTCAACTGAAATAAGGCTCAGCTGAACCTTCCTGGGTACCAATGCAAGGGAGTCACGCGGTATCGTATTATAGAATTTTCTGACCTCCTCGGGAGTGACAGTTATGTCTTTGGCTATCGTGCCCTGGGTCTCCTGGACGATATACTGGTTGGTCAGCATCTCGCGAAGATCCTTGCGGATCTCTGCCATGCTCTTGTTAAAGTAGGTCTCCAGGGCCTGTTCCGACCCGGCACGCCTGATGTAATCCGTAAGCCTGCTGTTGAGATCCGATTCCACACTTTCTGATGACACCACAATGGAGTCAATCCGTGCCTGGTCAAGGAAAAGCTTCTGTATTAGCTGATCCTCGAAGACGCGGCACCTGAGCTGTTCAATGGGCGTGGGGTCACGCTCAGCCTTCAGCTGAACCACCTGTCCCTCTATCTCTGAGAGGTAAATAACCTCATTGCCAACGACAGCCACTACAGATTCAACAACCTGTTGTGCGGTAACACTGTATGCCGTGCACATTGCCAGCGCACATAACAAAATAATATTTCTCCTCATTCTTTCCGATGCCTTCTAAAAGATTTTCAATGTGTTGTTGCTGACAGCTTCATTGTAGATGCCGTCTTCAAGTTTCTGGAGAAAGTCATTCCTCCTGTTGTTGAGGATGATGGTCCTGACCTGTCCCCTTATATATTCGAAAGGTGCAACGCTGTTTCTTAGCCTGTACTCCCTTATTACAATGAAATAGAAAAATCTGTCATCCTTAAGTTCCACGGCGCTGTTCCTGGCCAGCCACTGCTCCTGGTCAGCCGACTCGAAAGGAACTTCCATGAGCAGCTGGGTAAATGGGATCCATTCATCATTGTAATCGTCAAAACGAAGCCCGAACCGGGTGCAGATATCTTCCAGTTCCTGCATGTCAGCGGCATCCTGAGACCGGTAAAGTTTCCTGATGCGCTCCAGTTCCGGCATTCCTTGAGGGGCCTTTATGAACAGCACCCTGACGAGATTGGATGTCAGGGTAAAAGTACTGAGATTGCTTACGTAATAGTTCTGTAATTCACTGTCAGTAACAGTGGTATCCATCTTCTGGATTATCATCTGGTGCTGGTACTGGTATATGAGCAGGTTGTTTCTCATCTCATTGAGTTGCCTGTTCACTTCAGCCTTGTATTCAGGGGTCAGGTTCTCTTCGGCCCGCAGGGCCAGGAGTTCTTTGCGTGCCCACTGCCTGATGTAGCTCTGAACCGCCGAGGTGCTGTCTTCCTTGCTCATCCCCTGAGACACCAGTCCGGAAGGGACCTGGTCAACGTACAGTATCCTGTCGCCTGCGCGTGCTGCGACACGCCGGTCCTCGTCTGTGCCGGTACTGTGGCATGAGACTGCAATCAGGATCAGGGCAGGAATGATGAGTCTGATCATTTTAATATTCGTTTGTTTTACGGCTGTAGTTTGGCGCCTCGCGGGTGATTGTCACATCATGCGGGTGACTCTCCACGACACCGGCGCTGGTGACCCTGACAAAGCGGCCTTCACGTTTAAGGGTGGGTATATCAACTGCACCGCAATAACCCATTCCTGACCGCAGCCCGCCCAGGAACTGGTAGATAACCTCATTGAGCGTTCCCTTATAGGGGACGCGTGCAGTTATACCCTCGGGAACGAGTTTGTGGATGTCATCCTCCATATCCTGGAAGTACCTGTCCTTGGAACCCATCTGCATGGCCTCCACAGAACCCATACCGCGGTATGTCTTGAATTTCCTGCCGTTGTAAATGATTGTTTCGCCGGGCGACTCCTCCACACCGGCGAAAAGTGAACCTGCCATTACGCAATCGGCTCCCGCGGCAATAGCCTTTACGATGTCACCTGAATAACGGATTCCTCCGTCAGCAATGACCGGAACGCCGCTCCCTTCGATGGCGCGTGCCACATTGTATATTGCTGACAACTGCGGTACACCCACGCCGGCAACCACCCTCGTGGTGCAGATGGAGCCGGGGCCGATTCCCACCTTGACAGCGTCTGCACCCTCTTCCACAAGCTTCCTGGCTGCTTCGGCGGTACCTATGTTCCCGACAACTATCTCGGTGCGCGGAAACATCTTCTTAATCTCCCGCAATATCTCTATCACACTTTTGGTGTGTCCGTGAGCGGTGTCAATTGCAATTGCATCGACGCCGGCGCCTACCAGGGCCTCAACCCTTGAAAGGGTATTGTTGGCTATGCCCACAGCTGCGGCCACTCTGAGCCGGCCCTTGTCATCCTTGCAGGCATTGGGCCTGTCCTTTGCCTTCGTTATGTCTTTATAGGTAACCAGGCCCTTCAGCCTTCCCTTATCATCAACTATCGGAAGCTTTTCAATCTTGTGTTTTTGAAGTATCTCCCCGGCTGCCGCCAGGTCAGTCTGGTGACTGAGGGTGATAAGCCTCTCCAGAGGGGTCATTATCTCACTTATGCGCCGCGAATAGTCAGTCTCAAAACGAAGATCACGGTTGGTGACTATGCCCGCAAGGGCACCGTCATCATGGATGACAGGAATCCCGCCTATCTTGAATTCCTTCATCAGCGCCAGCGCATCAGCCACTGAAGCACTGTCAGAAATTGTCACCGGGTCAAAGATCATGACACTCTCGGCACGCTTCACCTTCCTCACCTGCACCGCCTGCTGGCTGACAGACATGTTCTTGTGTATCACGCCTATACCGCCCTCACGGGCGATGGCAATTGCAAGCTCAGCCTCAGTGACGGTGTCCATGGCAGCCGACACGATGGGAGTATTGATTATGATGTTCCGCGAGAACTTTGACCTGAGATCAACATTCCGCGGCAGAACCTCCGAGTAGGCCGGAAGGAGCAGCACATCATCGAAGGTAAGACCTTCAAACAACAGTTTATCTTCTGAGAATGACATCGGGCAAGGTTTTTTACTGGGGCGAAAATTACAAAAAATTGGCAAGCACCTGCACATCTTATATGTCAATAAAAGGTTAAAAGTGAGATTGAGTTATTAAATTTGTATTAAACTGCCCGTAAAACAATGCTGCCGGATATCTACAGGGAAACCCTTGCGCGTTATTGGGGATTCACTTCCTTCAGGCCCCTGCAGGAGGAGATCATTGAATCAGTGATCTCCGGCACTGACGTGGTGGGCCTCCTTCCTACAGGCGGAGGCAAATCGGTCACCTACCAGGTGCCACCGGTCGCCGGCGACGGGCTCTGCCTTGTCATAACCCCCCTCATAGCCCTGATGAAGGACCAGGTTGCAAGACTGAAGTCGATGAATATCAAGGCTATGGCCATTCACAGCGGCATGACTCGCGAAGAGGTCGAGATCTCACTTGACAACTGCCTTTACGGTGACTACCGGTTGCTCTATGTGAGCCCTGAACGGCTCCAGACCCCGCTCTTCAGAGCCCGCCTGCCCAGGTTCAACTTCTCCCTGGTGGCTGTGGATGAAGCCCATTGTATTTCACAGTGGGGATATGATTTCAGGCCCTCTTACCTCCATATCGCAGAAATAAGGGATATGATGAATGAGGAAGTGCCCTTCCTGGCGCTGACGGCAACAGCCACGCCCCGCGTTGTTGATGACATCGTCTCCAGGCTGAAGCTGAAGAATCCGAAGGTGCTGCGGACAAGCTTCAGACGGCCCAACATCACCTATATGGTCAGGGAGGTGGAGGACAAGAGCACTTATGTCATCCGCAGCCTCAAAAAGGAACAGGGCAGCGGAATCATATATGTCAGCAGCAGGAAGAGGGCAAAGGAGGTGGCTGAGATGCTCGTGGCAAACAATATAAAGTCCGACTTCTACCACGCCGGGCTGCCGCAGGAAATGCGTGACAGGAAACAGACATCATGGAGCACCGGTGAGACGCGCGTCATCGTTGCCACGAACGCCTTCGGGATGGGTATAGACAAGGCTGACGTGAGGTTCGTCATCCACTGGGACTGCCCTGATTCCATTGAAGCCTATTACCAGGAATCGGGCCGTGCAGGCCGCGACGGGAAACCTTCCTTCTCGGTTCTTCTATGGTCACAGGACGAAAAAAGAAAGCTGGCTGACTCTGTCCGGATAAAATTTCCCCCGGTGGAGAGGATAAAGGATATATATGATGCTATCGGCAACTTCTACCAGCTCCCGGTGGGGTCAGGGAAAAACAGTGTGCACGACTTCGACCTGTGGAAGTTCGTCACGGCGTTCCGGTTTTCCGTGACCGAAACATACAACAGTCTCAATTTCCTCCAGAAGGAGGGATACCTTGAATTTACTGATGAAATCAATAATCCTTCCCGGGTGCATTTCGTCGTCAGCCGCGATGACCTTTACAAGTTCCAGGTGGCCAACGAGGAGTATGACAGGTTCATCAAGCTGCTGTTGCGAACCTACAGCGGAATGTTCTCGGACTTCGTGCCGGTGAACGAGGAGACTCTTGCCGCCAGGTCAGGGCTTACCCGCGAGGCTATCTACCAGTACCTTCTGCGGCTCTCATCACAGGGGATAATACACTTTATCCCGGGTAAGAAAAGCCCTCTCGTCATCTTCACCGAGGAGCGGCTTGACCGCAGTCATCTCCGCATCTCCCCCGAACTGTACCTGAAGGTGAAGGAAAATTATGTTGAGAGGATAGCCGGCATTACCGGGTACGCAGAAAACAAAACCAGGTGCCGCCCTGCATTCCTGACTGCCTACTTCGGCGAAGAGACCGGCAGATGCGGTATGTGCGACACGTGCCTTGAAAGGAATGAGCTGGAACTGAGCAAGTACGAGTTCGACATGGTCATTGAAAAGATAAAGGAGTTGCTGGCCGAAAAACCGCTCAGACCAGATGAACTGGAAGCCCTGGCTGATCTGCCCCGGGAAAAGAGCGTCAGGGTCATACGATGGCTCCTTGACCATGAGAAGCTGGTGTACGACAGCGACCACAGGCTCACCTGGAAACGGTGACGCTGCTCCTTTTATCAACAATTCCCCTGTTTTAAGCCCGAAATGAATAATTTTGCCCCGTTATTTACTGATGATGGAAAAAGAGGAAAAGGTAATTTATTCACGCCAGGTGGTTGAGTTCGCTGCTTCAGCCAATGAGTACTGCAAATACCTGGAGTCAACACAGGAAATTGGCGGCATAGAGATTCTAAAGGTAATGCAGCGCCTGCTGCCGTTTATATACCTGAGGGCCTCACTGCTGCCGCTCCTCGAACCGGTGCTGGACGAATCAAATGAAAAGACGGTTACCGAATTCGACTGGACCAGGATGCATGACAACCTGCTTTCAAAAATGGGTAACAATGACCCCTTCCCGGTCATAGTTACTGCAGGAGATCCTTCGGACGGACTCTATACCGGAAGCATAGCTGAAAGCCTGACAGACATATACCAGGACCTTAAAGACTTCATTGTCAGCTATAAGAGCGGCAATGAAGAGGTGATGAATGATGCAGTGTGGGAGGTGCTGATGAATTTTGAGGAGTTTTGGGGAAAGAAACTCCTGAATGTGCTTACAGCAATTCACAGTGTCCTTTACTCTGAGGATGAAGGGATTGCTGACAACGGAGAAAATGATGACGAAGAAACAGTATAACGGAAGCATTACCGATGATGAACTGAGAAAACTTCCGGTTCTTCAGTTTCGCGGGAGGGTGACCCTGGTTGACAACATGGAAAAGTTCCGCAGGGTGATGGATGAGATTGGAAGACCGTCACTACTCGGATTTGATACTGAGACCAGGCCATCATTTAAAAAGGGCAGAAGCCACAGGGTGGCGCTCCTTCAGCTTGCTGACGCGGAGAATGCATGGCTCTTCAGACTTAACATGATAGGTCTCCCGGATGAACTGGCAGCGTTGCTGTCGGATAATCAGATCGTGAAAACCGGGGTTGCCATCCGCGATGATATAAAAGCACTCAGGTCACTTACACACTTCGAGCCGCACGGGTTCATTGACCTCCAGAGCGTGGTGGCTGACCATGGGATCCGGGAACTTGGACTGAAGAAACTCACAGCCATCGTACTTGGTTACTCCATCTCAAAATCACAGCAGGTTTCAAACTGGGAAGCGCCTGCACTGACTGAGCCGCAACAACTGTATGCCGCAACCGATGCATGGGTATGCAGGAGCATATACCTTGCCCTGAACGGTAAAGAAATACATCAATAATCATTATCAATGCCCGCCACAATTATACTTAAAAAAGGGAAGGAACAGTCTGTACGGCGTTACCATCCATGGATATTCTCAGGTGCCGTCGCCTCTGTAAGTGGCAATCCCGCTGAAGGTGATGTGGTTGAAGTATTTGCCTGGGATAAAACATACCTTGCTACCGGCCACTGGGCACCCGGGTCAATAGCCGTACGCATCTTCTCATTTGTGAAATGCAGCCCTGACCGCGAATTCTTCAGTAAGCGGCTTAAGGAGGCAATGCAGTACCGGGTAAACGCCGGCATTGCTGGCAAGGCTGACACCAATGTATGGCGCCTTGTGCACGGAGAAGGTGACGGATTGCCGGGACTGGTGGTTGATATCTATGGCAATGTGGCTGTGATGCAGGCACATACAGCGGGTTTCTGGCACATCCGGGAAATGATTGCAGGACTGCTTCCCGAAGTCACCGGCGGACTTGTCACGGCCGTATATGACAAGAGCGAGGGAACACTTCCCTTTATGGCAAAGCTGAATCCTTCTAACGGGTTTCTGGTCGGTGGCAACGGAGAACCCGGGACTGTTGTCTCTGAGAACGGTTACAGGTTCAGGGTCGACTGGGAGAAAGGGCAGAAGACAGGCTTTTTCATTGACCAGCGCGACAGCCGCAGCCTGCTTGGCCGGCACAGCAACGGCAGGAGGGTGCTGAACATGTTCGGTTATACCGGGGGCTTCTCGGTTTATGCCATGAGCAATGCAGAACTCGTCCATACTGTTGACAGCTCTGCGGCGGCCACGGCCCTAGCCGATGAAAACGTGAAACTTAACTTCGGAGACGACCCCCGCCACCGTTCTTTTACCACTGACGCCTTCAGCTTCATGGCCGGGATGGAACGCGAATATGACCTCATTATTCTTGATCCCCCCGCCTTCGCAAAACACCAGACCGCCCTCAACCAGGCATTGCAAGGCTACCGCAGGCTCAACGCACTGGCTATACAGAAGATAAGACCCGGCGGTCTGCTGTTTACCTTCTCCTGCTCACAGGTCGTCAGCCGTGATGACTTCCGCCGCTCGGTCTTCGTGGCCGCCGCCAACACCGGACGAAATGTGCGCATTCTCAGCCAGACAGGCCAGCCTGCTGACCACCCGGTAAATATCTATCACCCCGAGAGCGAATATCTCAAGGGACTGGTACTCTTCATAGAATAACTTTTTTGTACCTTTCACACTGGGAGACTGCAATGGACCCTTTACTGCCAGGAACTGCTTTTGCACTGTATATTAATTTACTGTTATGAACCCTTTGTTCCTGGTGACTGGTTTTAACCTTTATTTTGAGTGACTTTTATGGACCCTTCGGCACATATTAAGACAATAGCGCAGAAACTCCAGTTGCATGACTGGCAGGTTGAAAATACAATCAGGCTCCTTGATGACGGTGCTACAATCCCCTTCATCAGCCGATACCGCAAGGAAGTAACGGGAAGTCTCAACGAAGTCCAGATAGCTGAGATACGAGATGAATACGAGAGGTTAAAGGAGCTGGAAAAGCGCAGGGAGGCAGTAATCAAATCGATAGAGGAGCAGGAGAAGATGACTCCTGAACTGCTGGTGAGGATCAATTCAGCCCTGACGTTGTCACAGCTCGAGGACCTTTACCTTCCGTACAGGCCTAAAAGAAAGACCCGCGCCTCGGTTGCTCGTGAGAAAGGGCTTGAGCCGCTGGCACTCTGGCTACTGGCGCAGAAGCCAGGTGATCCTGAGATGGAAGCGGAAAAGTATGTGGGTGAGGCAGTTGCGGATACATCTGCCGCCTTGGCCGGTGCTCGTGATATAATAGCTGAGATGGCCAGCGAGAGTGAGCCGGTACGCGGATCACTCAGGCGCCTTTATGAACGTGACGCCGTCATTACCTCAAAGGTCATGAAAGGCAAGGAACAGGAGGGGGTCAAGTTCAGTGATTACTTCGACTGGTCAGAACCGCTGCGCCGCTGCCCGTCGCACAGGCTGCTTGCCATGCGCCGCGGTGAGGAGGAAGGGTTCCTGCGGCTTACAATCATGCCGTCAGAGGAGGAGGCCCGCAGCCTGGTGGAGAAACAGTTTGTAAAGGCAAACAATGAGGCTGCACGGCTTGTGAAGGAGGCCGTTGCTGACAGCTGGAGCAGACTCCTGGCACCGTCAATGGAGACGGAATTCAGGAAGACATCGAAGGAAAAGGCAGACGAGGAGGCGATACATGTTTTTGCAGAGAACCTGCGGCAGCTGCTGCTGGCACCTCCGCTGGGCGGGAAGAGCGTGCTTGGGATTGACCCGGGACAGCGGACAGGATGCAAGGTTGTCTGCCTCGACAGGCAGGGCGCCCTGCTGCATCATGACGTCATCTACCCTCACCCGCCGCAGAATGAGACGGCACGCAGTGTAAGCAAGATGCTGTCATTGGTTGATAAATTCAATATTGAGGCTGTCGCTATCGGCAATGGCACCGCCAGCCGCGAGACGGAACAGTTTGTCCGTTCATACCTTCCTGCTGATTCAGGGATAAAGGTCTTCGTTGTGAGTGAAGCCGGTGCATCAGTGTATTCAGCTTCAAAGACAGCCCGTGACGAGTTTCCGGATCATGATGTGACTGTGCGCGGCGCAGTTTCTATCGGCCGTCGCCTGATGGACCCGCTGGCTGAACTGGTGAAGATCGATCCCAAATCGATCGGGGTAGGACAGTACCAGCATGATGTAGACCAGGCCCGCCTGCAGGCAAGCCTTGACGAGGTGGTGATGTCATGCGTCAACGCCGTGGGGGTGGAGGTGAACACTGCCAGCCCTCACCTGCTTACTTATGTTTCCGGCATCGGCCCGAAGATGGCACAGAACATCGTTGACCACCGCACGGAGAAAGGTCCCTTCCGCTCACGCGCAGAACTGATGAAAGTGAAACGGATGGGAGAGAAGGCCTTTGAACAGGCCGCCGGTTTCCTGAGGATACATGGCGCCGCCAACCCCCTGGATACCTCGGCCGTGCACCCGGAGAGCTATCATATTGTAGAAAAGATGGCCGCTGACCTGGGATGCTCCGTCACTGATCTCATAAAAGATGAATCAAGGCGAAAAGCCATAAGAATAGAGAAATATGTTACTGCTGAGGCCGGACTGCCGACCCTTAAGGACATAATGCAGGAGCTGGCAAGGCCGGGACGTCCCATTTCCTGTGCGATGAAACCGAGTTTCTTTCCTACACCATGACCTTCCTCATTCATGGTCTCGCGGAAATACTTCAGGTGGTTGGCAAGGCGCTGCTTCTCCTCGCTGATGTCGAGCTTCTCGATGTAGTAGATGAGCTCCTGCTCCAGGCGGTTCTTGTCGTAGTTGACTGAAGGAATCTGTTCCAGACCGCTCACGATGCTGGCACGGATTTTCTCCACGCGAGC
>DAIDJT010000079.1 GCA_027451265.1 Bacteroidales bacterium
GTACAAGCTCTATGAAGCAGGCAACTATAATGACGTGAATGTTATAATCGGGACCAACTCGGATGAAGGTTCACTTTTTGCGCAGCCCGGAAAACCGGAAGAATACGTTCAATGGATGAAAGTCAGGTTCGGCCCGCTGGCCGATAAGGCACTGCAGCTTTATCCGGGGAATAGTGAATATGAAGTATACGCTTCAAATTCAGACATCTTCCGTGACGGTGTATTCGGATGGCCATCATGGGCATGGGCAAGGCTCCAGTCAAAAACCGGTAAGTCAAGGGTCTATGTATATTATTTTGATCAGTTCAGAAAAGAGCCGCTGTATCCGGGAGGCCCTTTGCCGAGAGGCGCTGCCCATGCCTCCGAAATACCATACGCATTCGGGCATCTGAATCAGAATCCTGATGCAAAGGCCACCGGGGAAGAAAGTATTCTCAGCGATATGATGATAAAATACTGGACTAACTTTGCGAAGAATGGTGACCCGAATGGCGAAGGTCTTCCGGGATGGCCTGTATTCGAGGATGGTAAAGAGACCGTAATGTACCTCAAAGGTTCTGAACCATTGCCCATAGGCGTACCCAACCTGGATAAACTATTATTGATGGAGGAATATTACAAATGGCTGAGAGAAAAGTAATTCTGCTTGTAGTGGCTGTCATGTCACTGACTTCAGTGTCTCTTCCCGGACAACAGATCGGGTTGACAACTGACAGACCAGATGTTGGTCGTAACGAGACTATAACAGTAACCGTAAAAGCTGCAGATGTAAATGGTGAGCCTGTGCAGGCTTTGATTACCCTTTCTGCCGTGCATGCAAGGCGCAGTTTAAATAAAGGACAGTCAGGTGCCTCAGATGGTTATCCCGGAACGAATGTCTCACATAATGATGTGTTTAGTATGATTCAGCAGATCAAGCCTTTCAGACTGACAGACGGCCGGATAATCTTTACAAGTGTGGCACCCGATACAAACGGCAGACAGGATGGTGCACTTATAGTGGTTGACGGGATCATGTTGGGTCAGGATCCAAGAGTGATTGAAAACATGAATCCGTCAGATATCGACAGGATAAATGTCTCAACTGAATTTATAGATATTCAAAGATATACAGGATTCAACACCACCGGGGTGATAGAAATTTGGACAAAGACGGGGAGAATCCGATCGGGACGAACAGGTAAAACGGGGGAATCAGACACAGAAATAAGCAGAGGCGGAGCAGAGTTACCAGGGAATGCTGCTGACAGCATAGCCTCAGCCCGGTCAGGAAAGGTAATACTGCGTGGTTTGGAAGTAAGAACAGATGTTTCAGGCAAGGCTCATCTGGATATTCCATCAGGAAAAAAGAGCGGCGAAATTTTAATAATTGCAGAGTATCAGAGCGCTTCAGGTAAACTGAAAAATGAGACAGCAACGGTGAGGGTAAGATAGGGCTTTCCAGGTTTTGGCTTTTACACCCTGCGAAATTTGACTAATATTGCGCCGAAAACAGGTATAATGAGAAAAATCAGCAGCATAGTCTTTGATATCGGCGGCGTTCTTATAGACTGGAACCCGAGGTACCTTTTCAGAAAAGTATTTGACAGCGAGGATGAGATGGAATGGTTTCTCGCCAACGTATGCTCATATGAATGGAATGTTCAGCAGGATGGCGGAAAGCTTTTCAGCGTGGCAACCGCCGAGCTTCAGGAGAAATACCCTGAATACAGTGACAAAATTGCCCTTTATTATGACCGCTGGGAGGAGATGCTTGACGGGGAGATAAAAGGGACAGTTGAGATATTCCGCAGGCTTAAATCGGCCGGAATGCCACTCTACGCCCTTTCAAACTGGTCACACGAAGCATTTCCTGTCGCCTATGAGAAATATGCCTTCATGAAGGAGTTTGACGGTCTTGTGGTTTCAGGCTTTGAGAAGCTTCTCAAGCCTGATCATGCCATATACCGGATACTCATGCAGAGGTACAATATCAACCCTGAAGAGGCGGTCTACATAGATGACAACAAGCCCAATGCTGATGCTGCTGCAGAGCTTGGGTTCAATACGGTGCATTTCAGATCGCCTGAGCAACTTAGAACTGAACTGAGATCCCTGGGTCTTGAGGTATGACATATGCTGAACCTGAACCGAAAGAAGCAGTCTCCTTGCTTGTACCCGGGCAGAATTCATATAACGGTTGCAATCATTCTCCTTCTTGTCAGTTCCCTTGCCACCGGTCAGACAAAAAGCACCAAAAGAGGGATTTGCGGTGATGCCACCCCGGCAGACCTTGCAACCCTTGCCCCGTATGTCACATGGTACTATGACTGGGGTGTTGAACCTCCTGCCGTATCCCAGGGTCAGCTTTCCGGGATAGAGTGGGTGCCCATGGCGTGGAATGCCCCGGCAAACCTCACCGATTTTGAGAACAAAATTCCCGCCGGCAGTATGTTTCTCCTGGGGTTCAATGAGCCAAATTTCAGGTCGCAGGCAAACATGACCCCTGCGCAGGCTGCAGCAGCCTGGCCCGGCCTGGAGGCGATTGCCGCAAGAAAGGGTCTGAAACTGGTAAGCCCCGCCGTTAACTGGTGCGGTGACTGTGTTGACGGCGTCACAAATGATCCGGTTGACTGGCTTGACAAATTCTTCGCAGCATGTCCGGGATGCAAGGTGGACTATATAGCAGTCCACAGCTATGCCCCCGGGTCGCAATCCCTGAAGGACTATCTCATGAAGTTCAAAAAGTACAACAAGCCGCTGTGGATTACCGAATTTGCACCATGGGATCCGCCGAAGCCTGATTTCGAGGGAGTTGTAAGGTACATGAAGGAAGCGATTCCGATCCTTGAAAACGACCCGGATGTCTACAGGTACTCATGGTTTGCAACCCGTGTCAGCATCAACCCGGACATAAGCCTCCTGGGAGCTGACGGAAAGCTTACAAAGCTTGGGCAGTTGTATGCCTGCATGGCCTTTCCCGGCCTTTCTGCCGATCTCCCTCCTGTGGTGATGGCAGGTCCGGACCTGTTTATCAGCCAGCCAGCTTCATCAGCCACACTGAACGGATCAGTGTATGATGCCAACAATGATGCTGCAGTTATCTCGTGGACGCAGGAGAGCGGTCCGGCAGCAGCAGTTTTTGACAACATATCAGTTGCCGGCCCCACGGTTTCGGGCCTTGTTCCGGGAATTTACAGTTTCAGGATGTCTGCCGTTGCCGGTGGCAGAAGTGACTTTGATGATGTGTCGGTCACCGTTACCACCCCGAATATTGCTCTCGGCAAACCGGTTGCAGCCTCCTCGGTCCAGAGTTCATCCAATCCGGCAACGGCTGTCAATGACGGCAGCCTGTCTACCCGCTGGTCATCGGCATATAACGATGTCGAATGGATCAGGATTGACCTGCAGGCAATTTATGACCTTACGGGCGCCAGGATTTTCTGGGAGGCGGCCGCAGCAAAAAACTTCAAGATCCAGGTTTCAACCGATGATGCATCATGGACAACCGTCTTCACAACGGTTAATGGTGACGGCGGAACCGATGGGTTTGCATTTGCCTCTCCGGCCAGGTACATAAGGATGTATGCAGGTGACAGGCTTACGGAATATGGTTACTCGATTTATGAGTTTGAGGTATTCGGGACCTTGCATACCGGAATTGAAGATCCTCCTGGCGGACAACACCTTTCAGTCTATCCCAATCCTGTTCAGGGCGGGCCTGTGAGGATCAGGTCAGCCGGATACCGGACGGATGGGGAAACCTATCTGACCGTAACAAATCTTGCCGGTGAAACCGTATGCAGTGAGGCGGTTGCCGTCTCAGGCAACGGGTCAGTCGATCACTTTCTGCAGATTGACGGGCAACTCCTGTCCGGCATTTATTTCCTTACTCTCCGTAGTGAAAACAACTCAGAAACTGTCCGGCTTGTGATCCGGTGAAGCGCATATCCCGGATCCATTATTTTTTTCTACATTTGATTGAAATACGGCTCTGATGAAATGGTTTGTCACCCAATGCTGTTGCAGCAGGCAGCATTCAGTGAGGAGGATTCCCTCCGCGGTCAGACGGGGTACAGTAACTTTTGCTGTTTTATTTCTCATTTTGCAGATTGCAATGAGCCAGGAGCCCGTTGTGGTGACCACGGTAAGGAAGCCGGTGACTGCAGAAAAGAAAGTTGATTCTGTCCCGGAAAAGAAAGTTCAATCACTCCCCGTACGTGACACCACGGCGGCAACTGAAAAAAAGAGCGCAGGCGTCCTTGATAACCTCACTCCTTCCACCAATTCAATAATCAGCTATGACCGGATTTCTGCAGGCCTCGGGCTTGGACTCGATTACGGTGGCATAGGTGCCAATATTCTCATGTACCCGCACAGGAATGCAGGCTTTTTTCTTGGTCTTGGTTATAACTTCGTGAAAGTGGGGGTCAACAGTGGCATCAAGGCAAGGGTTATTCTCGGGGACAGCCGGAATAATATCGGCCTTTCTGCACTGGCCATGTATGGTTACAATGCAGCCATAGGCATTAAGAACTACCCGGAGCTGAGCAAAGTGTTTTACGGGTTTTCAGTTGGCCTGGGTATCGATTACAGGCCCCTGGGCGGCACGGACGATTATGCATTTCTTGGATTGTATATTCCCTTTCGAAAACCGGAGGTGAAGGAATATATTGACAATCTTAAAGGCTCTGGTGTCCAGTTTGACAGGGAACTTTCTCCGGTACTTTTCGCAATAGGATACAGAATAACAATCAAATAAGATTTTCAATAATTCCGGGCCACCATGATTCCTCAAACATGCAGGGACAGTCTGGCCAGGATGAAATTTCTACAAACCAGCAAAATGGAAAAACCACTGTTAAATGACCCGGCCCAACCTCCCACAGATGAGCTCCTTGGCAAAATCCTCAATGAAAGTTACCCTGCCTATGTTGCAATGATGGATGAAGTCACATCCCCGGGTTGCGGCCTGGAGCCAATGTGGCGCTATTACAATGACGGCAAGTCATGGCTGTGCAAGATGGTCTTCAAAAAGAAGACCGTGTTCTGGTTGTCTGTCTGGGACGGATTCTACAAGGCAGGATTTTACTTTATGGAAAGGCATTTACAGGGCATCGGGGAGCTTGATATTGACCCGGGCATAAGCGAGGCCCTCTCGAAGGTCAAACCTTTCGGGACACTTTACCCGGTTACCCTGGAAATGAGAAAAAAAGAGCAGATCGGAGATCTGCTCAGGTTGATTGAATATAGAAAGAAGCTTAAGTAGTTAACGGGGGTTTTGACGGACACCCGGCAAAACCCCCGGTCACTCAACTATCTTTCGAGCAGCACCGGCTTTCCGAAGCCGACCTTCTCGAGCTGCTTCATCTGTGTTGCGGCATCACCCACAACCACGTAATACATTCTGCCGGGGTCAAAATACTTCTGCGTGATGGCCTTATGATCCTCAACCGTCATGTTCCTGATGATATCCTCCTCCTTCCTGACCCAGTCATCAGTGAAACCATATTTCCCGATGTATGAAAGCATGTCAGCCAGCGCCTCATTAGTTTCAAACCTGAGAGCGTTTGATCTGATCATGCTGTTCTTTATGAACTGAAGCTCTTCCTCCGTGATGCCCTCACGGTATTTACCCAGTTCTCCGGTGATTATCTCCATTGTCTCAAGCGTGGCATCTGACCTGACGCTTGTTGAGATGATGAAAGGTGCCTGGCTTTTCATCTCGCGGAAACCGCTCCGTGCCCCGTAGGTGAAGCCTTTCTGTTCGCGAAGTATCTGGTTCAGGATACTGGTGAAGGCGCCTCCCATCCTGTAGTTGGCAAAATCAGCTTTTACCCAGTCGGGGTTATCCCTGGTCATTGCCAGGTAACCGGCATAAACAACCGACTGGCGTGAGCCCGGAATATCAACGAAATATATCTGCGATTTTTCCGGGGCTGCCGGCAGCTCATAGCTTTTGCCGGACACCTCTCTGGCCCGCCACTCAGCCTCAAGCGGCTCAAGTGCTTCAAGCACCTCATCCCTTGACACGTTGCCTGCCACATAAACCGAGGTGACCGACGGGGAGAAGTTCTTTTCATAGAAACCCTTCAGGATGTCAGGAGTGATCTGTTCAACCGATTCCTTTGTGCCCCTCAGGTCATATCCCAGGATATTCCCCGGGCCATAGACCAGCTTCATGAACTGTTCTGAAGCAACACTGGCCGGGCGTGCCTCTGCCTGGATCAGTCCGTTGCGGGTGCGTGTCTGTGCCATAACAAATTCGGCCGAATCCCAGCGTGGTTCAAGAAGCATCTCTTTCATCAGTGCTACGGTCCGGGCAAAGTTGCGTGACAGGGTGCTTGCGCTGAAAGTGATTTCTTCACCGGAGGCGCGCATGAAGATGGATGATCCGAGAAGCTCCGTCTCCTCCTCAAGTTCTTCGGGTGTCTTGTTTTTGGTTCCCTGCGGCAGCACGGCTGCAACCATTGAGGCCACACCGGGCATTGAAATATCATCGAGCTGGGCTCCTCCGGTGATGACCATTGACATGCTTACCAGCGGCAGCTCCCTGTTTTCAGTACCGTAAACCTCAATCCCGTTCTTCAGGGTGGCCCTCCAGACCTCGGGTACCCGGACTTCGGGCTCTGGCCCTGCTGCGGGCTCCACTGTGCGGTCTATGACCGAAGCAGTCTTTTCCACAGGTGTTTCTCCAATATCTTCTATTGCCACCTGGCTGGCCTTTGTGATATCTTCCTCGCTGACAGCTGCCTTTACCGAGTTCTCAGCCATCATCTCCGGCTGTCCCTTCGGAACGAAGCTGGTGACTATATGCGGCTTCCCCTTGATGTATGTTTCATACACCCTCATTATATCCTCACGGGTAACTGCCTTTATGTTTTCAATGTCCTTCCCAAAAAATGCGGGATCATTCAGAAGAGTGTTGTAGGAAGCCATCTGGATTGCCTTGTTCATTACACTGGTCAGGCCCTGGTAAAAGCCTTTTTCCATGGTGGCCTTGATACGTTCCAGTTCCCTGTCGGTGAACCCGTCGGTCTCGAAACGGACAAAAGCCTCATTTATGGCCTCTTCTATCTCTTTAAGGGTCTTTCCTTCATTCGCAGTAACGGAAATTGTAAATTCTCCTGACAGCTCCTCGGCGCCGTTGTAAGCTGACACCCGTGAGGTAAGCTGCTTCTCCTTCACAAGAACCTTGTACATGGGAGCTTTTTTGCCGGATGAAAGCAGCTCTGACAGGAAACTCAGGGCGTAGGAATCCTTTGTGTAGTTCTCGGGAACAGGCCATACCATGTTGATCTCAGGCACATTGGCGAAATTGTCCTCATGATAGAGCCTTTTTGATTCAGTGAGAGTGACAGGCATGGCTGTTCTGGCTGCCACCTCGCCGCGTGGTTTTATCTCACCGAAGTATTTATCGAGCAACAGCTTCACTGAATCAGGTTCAAAATCACCTGCAAGCACCAGTGTCGCATTGTTCGGTCCGTAGAAATTTTCATAGAAGCCCCTGACATCGCCAACGGTGGCGCTGGCGAGATCCCCCATCTCACCTATTACCTCCCAGTTGTAAGGGTGGGAGGCGGGATACAGATTCTTGGAAATTACATAGTTGGTGAAGCCGTACGGGGAGTTGTCCTCACCCTGCCTCTTTTCATTCTGTACCACATTCTGCTGTATAGCCAGGTTGCGTGGAGTCACCGAGTTGATGAAGAACCCCATCCTGTCAGACTCGAGCCACAGGATTTTTTCAAGCGCATTTTTCGGGAAACTTTCAAAATAAGCGGTGACATCGCGGCTTGTAAACCCGTTGTTTGATCCTCCCGCATTTTCAATGACCTTGTCAAACACCCCGTTGGGAACGTTCTCCGAGCCGCTGAAGAGGAGGTGTTCAAAAAGGTGAGCGAAGCCTGTGCGGCCGGGGACTTCCCTTGAAGATCCCACATGGTACATGATGGCATAGGAAATGACCGGGTCAGAGTGATCCTGGTGAAGTACCACCTGCAACCCGTTGGGCATCACGTATTTTTCATAATCAACACTAAGCTGGTCCTGTTTTGTCTTACTGCCGCAGGCAGCCAGCAGTACGGCAGCAATGGCCGGCAGGATGAGTTTGAGGAATGGGCAAGGTCTTTTCATGTAAAATGAGTTTAATGAATTGATGAGTTTGAATTTTTAAAAATAGAAATCATTATTCGAAAAAGGAAGGGAAATTCTGCCGGGTTCTCTTATTCGTCTCTCAGGAGTATGGCTTTCAACCCCAGGTATACCGGCGGCAGTCCGGTATCAAAGGCCTCCCGGTACACCTCCATGGCCGCGCCAAGGGCCGTGGCGTAATCTATTGTGCTGGCATAGACCCTCTTGTCGCCGGCTCGTGCGGCCATGATCCTTACGAATGTGTCATTATGGGCGAAGCCGCCTGTTATATAAGCTATTTCAGTTGTGTCGCCTTCAGCAATGATTTGCCTGTATGCCGTCACGCACTCGTCAACCAGGTCATACATCATCTGGTGGTATGCATCAGCGTAAGTCAGGAAGTGGGAAAGATCGGCTGAGGTGTCAGCATATCCCTCCGGTATGCCGTGGCGGAAGAAAACCCTTCCACGCCTGTTTGCCTGCATCTTGAGAATCTTCTTATGCTTGATCCTGATTGTTTTGTACAGTTCCCCGGTCACCCCGAAGTGATCATCAAGCATGGTCACATTGCGGTCATGAATCTCCCCGAGGAGGAAGTGCGAGCTCTTTATCTGCCTGCCTCCGACCGTAATGGCAACGCTCATTTCCTTGTCGGAAGGTTCTCCGGTCTGTGCTTCCCAGTCAAACGGATTCATGAAGGTGCACCAGGTTCCCGTGGAGACCAGGATAAAGGGTTTATCTGATCCTTTCAGGTAGGGTATCAGTGATGCCACAGTGTTGTTCATCCCCCTGCCGCTGAAGATGGCATTGCCGGCAATGCCTGATTTAAGGCTGTGCGTGAGGGCTCCCTCAAGACTGGCAAGGCAGTCATTGCCTGCAGCCAGGTTCAGGACCCTGATACTGTACAGTGAGTTTGGGGCTATGCTTCTGAGGCAGGCTTCCATCCATGCTGCGATAGCCTGAACATCTTCGCAGGGCGAACCATCCTCATCCTTCGCTTCGGCGATGATCTTTTCCTCGGTGTGCACCGGGTTAAGGCTCCTGTCAAACAGCTGGAATCTCTTCCATGTCCTGCCGATATCGAATACGGCAATGACATCGGTAAAATTCAAATCCATCCGGGACGATAATTTTATTTCAAAGATAATTAATGGGAACGTTATGGAATGACTCTTTTATCGCAATATGGCAGTTTGTGTGATTGTTCAACATTTCATACCTTCATCCTTTCAAAAAGAACTGAAGATGAACTGGATTGACTTCGTAATAATTGCACTGTTGTTTTTCGGGCTTCTGCAGGGCTTCATTGACGGTCTGATCATCGAGATTGCCGAGCTTGCAGCCCTGGTCCTGGGCATATGGGGCGCCATTCACTTCTCATGGTGGACGGCAGACAAACTCTCGGGCTGGTTTGACATGCAGTCGTCATGGACAGGGGTGATCTCCTTCGCAGTGACATTCATCGTTATTGTCATCGTGGTTTACCTGGTAGGAAAAATTCTTGACTCTCTCATGAAGGCCATCTCCCTCGGCTTTGTGGTCAAGGCGCTGGGAGCCTTCTTCGGTGTGCTGAAAACAGCCCTTATACTGAGCGTTATTTTTGTCCTCCTGAAT
>DAIDJT010000080.1 GCA_027451265.1 Bacteroidales bacterium
GCTGCTTCTGCCGTTGCTTCTCCGGCTGCTTCAGCTACCTCGGCTGCGGCTGCTTTTGCTGCTGCCTCTGCCTCAGCGGCGAGGGCTGCTGCCTTCTTCGCAATTTCGGCTGCCCTGGCTTCCTTGATCGCCTTCTCAGCCTCAAGTTTATTCTTGCGGAGTTCTTCGCCCTTCTTCTCGAGACCTGACTTCTTAAGTTCGATCTTCTCTTCCTTGCCCTTCAGCCATTCATTAAACCGGCGGTCAGCTTCGGCTTCATCAAAAGCCCCTTTCTTCACTCCTTCGAGGAGATGTTTCTTCATCATGACACCCTTGTATTTAAGGATTGCCCTGCATGTGTCCGTAGGTTGCGCGCCGTTCTGCAGCCATCCCAGTGCCTTCTCGAAGTTGATGTCGATTGTTGCCGGGTCAGTGAGCGGATTGTAAATTCCGATCTTCTCAATGAATCTGCCATCACGTGGCGACCTGCTATCTGCTACCACCACGTGGTAGTAGGCCTGCTTCTTGCGGCCCTTCCTAGCTAATCTGATTTTTACTGACATTTAAAGAATTAATTTATTGTTACTCTTTTTAAACGAGGGTGCAAATATAAGAGTTAATTTCTTACATACCACCGCTTCCGGATATTAAAATGAATAAGGTTTCAGTTTTTGACGACGGTCCTTGAGTACTGTTTCCCCCTGATGGTGGTTGCGGTGACAATGTAGATTCCCGGGGGCAATGCGGAGGCCGGCAGGGTGACCCGGTCAGCATCCGGGGTAATCGTGGCCACCTCTGTACCACTGATGTTTCTGACCGAGATCCTTTTTATTGCCGGTGGAAGGGTGATGACAAAACTTTCTGTGAATGGCACAGGATATACTGTAAAGGCATCTTCGGCCTCGCCGTCGCCGGCTGCAAGTGATGCGGTCAGCATGAGCAGGCGGGTGGCCCTGAGCCGGTTGCCGTGGGTATCACTTACAATAAAAGTCACGGTATCCACCGGGCCTTCGCTTTTTTCAAATGACCGCGTCATCCTTAGGGAATCGCCGTCAATATAATAGTCCGGCACCCATTCAGATCCGATAAATGTGGAGTCGCATTCGAGAGTTACCTGATAGGTATTGTCTGTGGCTTCATCAACCACGGTGAATTCGCCGACGGCGGTACCGGCCGGATTGCTGATAAGCACCACGGTGTCAGAGAGGGAGACGTCAGTGGGGTAATAGAAAGGCTGGAGTTTAAGTACTGCTGCCTGGCCCTGTGTAAAATCATTGGATCCGGTCTTAAGGGAATTAATTGTATAATACCCGTTATTGGCTCCGTTCCATCCCCAGTTAATATGATAATAAGTGCTGTTATGCACACCGTCAATATTGAATGCATGTCCGACATTGCCGCTCGGAGGAGAACCGGAGTATATAATTGGTCTTCCTGCAAGGAGGTTCTGATCAAGTAGTGCTTTCCAGGAGTCTACGTCAGGTAACCGTTCAGTCCAGACAATTCTCTTTGAGTATCCAAAGTATTGTTTTAAGGCATTTATTGCCGGTGCGGTTGATCTTGTTCCTGAACCGTCAGGTCCGAAATCCATAGCTGTAGAAACTGCGCAATGGTATATCAATCTGGCATTCAGGTCATCCGGATCATCTGGGCTCATTTCAACCCAGTTATATTCTGTCTGGCTGAAATCGACAGAAATTGTACCATAGTCAGGATGTACATATGATTTTGATCCTGTACCCCGGGAAGGTTCTTTATAAACGCTCATTGCCTGTGCCATGCTTACTGCAACGCAGCCCGCATATACGTGCCCGCCGGGACCATCTTCATCTACCGGACAGAAACGGTTCCAGCCGCTTCCCTGATCCCATTCCACTTTAATAAGAGGTGATACAGTAACCGACATTGATCCGGCATTGGAAGATTTTTTCAAGTAGTATCCGGGTTCCCATCGGTGATCATAGTACTCTTTTTCACCAAAATTACTTGTATTTAACTCGCGCTCATAGCCGGCAAGGAAAGCAAACCGGTTGTCCAAAGGATTATCGGGAGGCACCGTAAAGTGTCCTTTAAGGGAAAATCCCAGCACTGGAATTGCAGACGGGTCTGCAGACATCAGAAGCCAGCCCTCCGGGTGCAGATCAACTACAATAATTCTTCCCTCAGTTTCAAGGCTGATCCTTCTGATATCCGCTATAGTGTGGGACTGGCTTCCGATATAACCGCTGACAAATGCTGCAGCCGTTTCCTTTAAGTGATTATCAGGGATATCCTGGGCTCTTATTGGCAATGACAAAATTATGAGCAATATAATTGACGACAGTCTTTCCATGAGTTAATAAGCATAGCCAAAGATACTAAAAATTGAAGCTCACAAAAAGAGGGTGCCCTTTCGGGGCACCCTCCATTTGATCTTAAGAAAGAATGTTTAACGCAGAGTCCATGTTGTATCGAACACATCCCAGCAATAAACATAATCCGACAGAATAATTGCTACCTTTTCTATCGTGATAACACCCTCGTTGGTAAATGTACCGGTCATTTTTATCCCTTCTGCAGCTGTAAGAATTGAAGTAGTGGTATAACCACCTGCGTCATCAATCAGATCATCTGTACCAAAGTAGATTGATCCGGCATAAGGACCATCATCAGGATAGACATCGAATAATTCCTGGCCTGATTCAATCTCAACAGTCATATCCTCTGTATTGAATTCGATAACCACAGATCCGGTTCCGAAGGCGATACCACTGGCTTTCAGTGTAGTAGGAGTGTCACCTGCTGTTGTAGTTACTACCCATGCCTCGTCATAGGTTCCCGGAGCGGAGTAACTCACTGCCTCAACATCATAAGTTCCGATCCAAGGTTTAAGCGGATGTTCATCATCAACTATTGTCACCAGAATTGTTTGCTGAGCAGCCATCGGGTAGTTCTTGCTGTTGCTGGCAATCGATACCCTGAACTGCTTGTTGCCGGCATAAACCTCGTTATTAATCGGTGTTACCGTCACAGCAGCCACTCCGACAGGAACATTCACACTCTTTGTAGAAAGCGTGAAGTCTGTTCCCTCAATGGCAGGTTTTGCTATACCGTCAACGGATATTGCCAGGGTGACATCGGTAGCAGCAGTGCCTTCAGCACCGCCAAGGTATACCGTGAACGAACCAGTGGCATTTTCCTTAACTGAGAGAGTGGTCTGGTTCATTCCAACAATGATGTTTTCATCATCAAATATTATTGGATATTTATCATCGCACGAAGTCACCATGACCATGGCAGCTGCGAGAATGAGTAAGTTTGAAATTATCTTTTTCATCATTTGCGAGTTTAATGTTAATAACCCGGGTTCTGTTCGCAGTTGACATTGGCGTCAATTTCAGACTGCGGAATAGGCATAGCCCATTGGAAGTTCACCAGTGCTGTTCCGCCAGGAGTGAATGTAATATCCCTGTTTGAAAGTCCGGTGTAGTCAACTCTGACCAATGAGCGCTGTGTACGTGCCAGGTCGAAAAGCTCGTTTCCTTCAAAGCAGAGCTCTCTTCTTCTCTCGGCGTAGATGTCATTTTTGGAGACTCCTGTTGCAGCTGTAAGGCCACGGTGTGTTCTGATTGCATTATAATCAGCCAGTGCGGTGACTCCGGATACAGTTGCCCCGTTAAGGACAGCCTCCGAACGTATAAGGTACATCTCGGCCAGTCTCAGGACGGGTACGTTGAATTCACGGTGGGGAGTCTTGCCCAGGCGTCCCGGGTATTTGAGGCTCCAGAATTCACCAGGATAATCAGCCGGTTCAAGGAACAGGTCCTTACGCACGTCGCCATCCTCATAGAGGTTTAAAATGTCAAGCGAAGCAGCGCAGTCGCCGTAGCCAGCCGGATCCATCATGTACGATATTGCATCCCACCAGGGGTGTGAGGAGTTACCCTCAGAACCGTCAACCTGGAAGATAATCTCGGCACCTGGTCCGCCACTGCCCCAGTAACCATCCTTATCCCATGTGGTATAATCAGCGGCGCTGAAGAGTGAAAGGCCGGTTGTACCAATGACTGTGGTGGCATAGTTTGCAGCATCCTGCCAGTTTTCCATATAAAGGTTAACCTTGGCAAGAAGAGCCTGAGCGGCAACTTTTGTTGCGTAGGCAGCATCATCGCCTCTCGGGTTGGTTGCAGGGAGAAGCTCGATGGCATCTTCAAGATCAGTAACAACCCTGTCATAGGTTTCGCCTACGGTATTACGGGCCGGGTAACCGTTCTCGGTGACAAGCACCACAGGTACACCCATATTTTCTGTTCCAGCCGAATAAGGCTGGCAGTACATGCGGGCAAGGTCAAAGTATGAAAGTCCCCTCATGAATAGGCATTCGCCCTTCAGCAGGTCAAGGTCAGCCTGTTCAACACCGGTCTCAGTGAAGCCGCCGTCAATGACTGCCAGAATGTTATTGGCTTTTGCAATTGTAGAATAAGCTGTTGCCCAGAGCCCTGATGTTGAGGATGGAGTGTTGTTCCAGAGATACTCATCAGTATAGCGGCCTGAAATAACAGATCCCCTCTTGGCATTTCCGCCCTTCATGTCTGCAGTAATCACAAACTGTGATCCGTACCAGCCGTATGCACATAACTGGGAATAAACACCGCCGGTCGCGTTATCGAGACCCTTGTAAGTGGAAAGTGTCATCTCATTTGACTGCGACAACCGGGGTTCCTTTACGAGGAAATCCTCACATGCAGTAAATAAGACCGCAAAGGATATTAATAATAAGTATTTTGTTTTCATAGCGTCATCGATTTACTTGTTAAAATGCTACCTCAATGCCACCCATGATCTTCTTGGTCATCGGATAGATACCGGCGCCACTGCCATCTACTCCTCTTTCCGGATCCCAGAAGTCAACTTTATGGAAGGTGTACAGGTTTACTGCGCTAGCATAGACCCTCACGTTCTGCATTTTCATCTTAGAAATAACAGTCTTTGGCAGAACGTAGGACAGAGTAAGGTTTTTAACTCTCAGATATGAGCCGTCATATAACCACCTCGTTGAAAGAGAGGCACTTGAAGAAGAGGCGTTGTTAGCAACGGGTTTCGGGTTCCTTGCAATCTGGCCGGGTGTAGTCCAGTAATCAAGCTGTGTATTGCCATAGTTGTTTGGCCAGCTGTAACCGTCAGAGTTGGAATAGCGGTTCTCGGTTAAACATATCAGGTTACCGTACTTATACTCAAGGTTCAGATCAAGTGAAAAACCATATGCTGTCAGCTTGGTGTTGATACCGCCGTTCAGTTTGGGTTCGGGAGATCCTGCGATGACCCTTCTTGCCTCTGAATACTTATTTGTGAGCTCACCGTCGGCGTTGTACCACATGGCTTCTCCGTTGGCCGGGTTGACACCTGCATAATCAAACAGGTAGAAGCTGTAAAGATGCTCACCAACCTTATGAAGGATACGGGTGTTGTTACTGTTGACGAATTGCTCATCCTTGCCAAGGTCGAGAATGGTACTGTTGTTGTGGGCTATGTTGAATCCGGCCGTCCATTCAAATTTATCTGTCGCGATAAGTGTTCCGTCAAGCATGAATTCAATACCCTCGTTCTTGATTGACCCGATGTTGGTGGTTATCGAGCTGAAACCCGAAGTGCGTGAGAGCGGATATCCAAGAAGCATGTCAAGGGTCTTGCGCGAGTAAACATCGAATGAACCGGTGATACGGTCAAACAGTGCAAAGTCAAAACCGGCGTTGTATTCACTATTATTTTCCCATCCGATGTCAGGATTAGACGGCTGGGTTGGTACCATCACGGCGCTGCCGTTGTACTGTCCTGCTCCGTACAGACCATACTGGTCATAGTTCCCTATGTTGAAGTTACCACTTATACCATAGCTTCCACGAACCTTCAGCATGTTGATCCAATCAACGTTATCCATGAAATCCTCATTGTGAACGTTCCATGATCCGCCAACAGACCAGAATGTACCCCAGCGGTTCTTCGAGCCGAAGCGCGATGATCCGTCAGTCCTGAGACTTGCCTGCAGGTAGTATTTGTTGTCGAAATTATAGTTGGCTACACCGAAGAATGACAAGATTGTGTAAGCTGATTCATAATAATCAGCGTCATCGTCATCCGACGTGGATGTATTGGGGAACGGGATGTTCGGGTCAACATTCGGAGAGATAATTGAGTACTCATTGTAGTCGAACTTTGAGGCTTCCTGGCCACCAACCACCGACACGGTGTGTGAACCGAACTCCTTGTTGAAGTTAAGTGTGTTTGAGGTGGTGAGCAGAACGTATTTCGTCTTGGATGACTGCAGGTAACCCATCGTTTCTCCATAGTTAGCCTCAGGGCTCCAGTACCTTCTGCCCTCACCGTCAGTCATTTCAATACTGTTGGTTGTCTTGGCGGTCAATCCCTTGGCGATCTGGTACTCAAGGTAACCGTTTGTATTGAGCCTGTACTGCTTTTCCCACTGCGAGTCATCTTGTGCGGTTGCACGCGGGTTGCTGTTGGCGTTCTCCGGGATGTTCAGGTTATATGAACCGTCCTCATTCCTCAGGGGAGTGAAGGGCTTGATCATAATCATTGCAAACATCGGGTTCACATAATACAGTGACTGCATGGCCACGTCATTTGCATGTGAATATGCTCCGTTAAAGCGGACGCCAAGCTTCAGTTTCTTGTTCAGCTGATGATCAACGTTTGAACGGATTGAAAACTTGGTGAAATCTGATCCGTAAACAATTCCTTCATATTTGTCATACAGAGCCGAGAAGAAATGCTGTGTCTTGTCACTGCCTCCCTGGGCGCTCAGTTCTGCCGAGTAGATGCTTCCAGTGCGTGTAAGCTCCTTCTTCCAGTCGGTGATCGGACCATTAAGGAGTGACATCGGGAAATAGTATTTTGCGTTGGTCGGATCATCAGGATTACCGCCTGCATTGATAACAGCTGTCCTCTGGTAAGTAAGATACTCCTCAGCGGTGAGAGGCCTGTAGCCGTTGTCATTAGCCAGCTGTTCAATTCCATATGATGCACGGAAGTTGATTTTTGAAGCGCCGGCCTTACCTGACTTGGTGGTAATAAGGATGACGCCGTTGGCAGCCCTTGAACCGTAGATGCTTGAGGCAGCAGCGTCCTTGAGGATCGTCATTGATTCAACGTCATTCGGGTTCAGTGATGCCAGGGCATTGCCGGTGTTTGTATAATAACTCTGGTCACCTGACATTACGGGGATACCGTCTATTACATACAGAGGTTCAGTACCTGCATTGATTGAGCTGATACCACGGATACGGATCTGTGTTGAAGCACCCGGCTGGCCTGATGAAGCAGTAACCTGCACACCGGCAACCTTTCCGGTAAGCATCTTCTCGATACTTGTTTCCGGAATGCCCTGTATCTCGGAGCTTTTTACCTCACCAACTGATCCCGTGCTGGCCTCGCGCTTCTGTACGCCGTATGCCACCACGATCACCTCCTCGAGGTTCAGAAGGTCAGGCAACATGACAACATCAATTGTGTTGCCGGCACCTACTGTAACCTCCTGTGTCTTCTGGCCCGTAAACCTGTAGACAAGAACCTGTCCCTGTGAGGCCTGAATTGAGTAACGGCCGTCAATGTCGGTCACTACTCCCAATGTGGTTCCTTTTACCTGAACGGTCACACCCGGTATTCCAAGGTTGTCCTCGGAAGCCGTAACCGTTCCGGTTACTGTCTTCTGCTGTGCCGCAGAAGTCAGCAGTAATCCACAAAGCAAGAAAAATACTGAAAGTAATCTTTTCATAACTTCTAGATTAGGTTAATAATTAAATGAAGAATGTAGTTTCCCAATAAGGGGGTGAAGATACAAAATTTTTCAAGTTGAAAATAATGTTATAAAACCATATCCCTTTTTCCTTAATTTTGTCAGGCGGCGAGGAGAAAACCAGGTTACTAGCTTTAGAATTCATGCATCAATTTGTTCATTTACACGTACATACACAATATTCAATTCTTGACGGGGCATCAGCCGTGAAGGCTCTTGTCCGCAGGGCGAAGGAACTGGGGATGGAGGCTCTGGCAATCACTGACCATGGGAACATGTTCGGTGTGAAGGAGTTCCATGACGCAGCCACGGCAGCTTCAATCAAACCGATAATAGGATGCGAGATATATGTTGCCCGCACAAGCCTTGAAGACAAGACCTCGGTGGAGGACCGCTCCGGTGACCACCTTATATTACTGGCAAAAAACAAAACCGGCTACCGGAACCTGATCAGGCTGGTCTCCCAGGCATGGATCAGGGGTTTCTACTACAAGCCCCGCATTGACAAACAGCTTCTCCGCCTGCACCGCGAGGGACTTATAGCCTCATCAGCCTGCATTGCAGGCGAAGCTGCCCAGGAGATACTTACCGGAAACATCCGCGCTGCTGAAGAATCAATCCTTTCATACAGGGAGATCTTCGGTGATGACTATTACCTGGAGGTACAACGCCATGAGACCAGTGACCCCACCGCCGACGTCACCGTTTTTCCACAGCAGCAGAGGGTGATAGCTGCATACCGGGAGCTCGCGGCAAAACACAATATTAAAATAATAGCTTCGAACGACGTCCACTTCATCATGCACGACGATGCCGAGGCACATGACCGTCTCATCTGCCTGAATACCGGCAAGGACATCGATGACCCGAAAAGGCTTCGCTACTCCAAACAGGAGTACTTGAAGAGCGGTGAAGAGATGCTCTCCATCTTTGCAGATATGCCGGAGGCGGTCAGCAATACCGTGGAACTCGCCGGCAAGGTGGAAAATTATAAACTCAGCAGCGAGCCAATCATGCCGGAGTTTGCCATTCCCTCTGAATTTTCCGGCAAGGATGAATACCTCAGGCACCTCACTTTGAAGGGGGCAGCCGAAAGATGGGAAACTATCACACCTGAGATTCAGGAGCGGATTGACTTTGAGCTCTCGGTAATAAAAAACATGGGATTCCCCGGGTACTTCCTGATAGTGCAGGATTTCCTCAGGGCAGCGCGGGAGATGGGTGTCTGGGTCGGGCCCGGAAGGGGCTCTGCAGCCGGAAGCGTGGTTGCCTATTCACTCCGTATAACCGATATAGACCCTGTAAAATACAACCTCCTCTTCGAGAGATTCCTCAACCCTGACCGCATCTCCATGCCTGACATAGACATTGACTTCGACGAAGACGGCCGTGAGAAGGTGCTCAGGTATGTGGTTGAGAAGTACGGTCATGACAGGGTAGCACATATCATCACCTTTGGCACCATGGCTGCAAAGATGGCCATCAGGGATGTGGCCCGTGTGCAGAAACTGCCGCTGCCTGAAGCCATCAGGCTGACGAAGCTGGTACCTGACAGGCCGGGCACAACCCTTGCATCAGCATACGAAGAGGTGCCGGAACTGCTTAAGGAGAAGGAATCAAAGGAGCCGCTGGTTGCCCAGACCCTTAAGTACGCCGAGGTGCTCGAAGGAAGCATCAGACAGACCGGAGTGCACGCCTGCGGCATCATCATAGCCAAGGATAACCTGTCAGAGCATATACCCATCTGCACTGCAAAAGATGCGGACCTGTATGTGACACAGTACGAGGGGAACCATGTTGAGTCGGTCGGTCTG
>DAIDJT010000081.1 GCA_027451265.1 Bacteroidales bacterium
CAGACACCGCTGACGTAAGGTTCGCCGCCGGGCAAGGGAATTTCAGGCGCCGCAGAAGGCAGACCCGCTGCACTGGAAATGCCTCCGTTATATTCTATAAAAACATATGCTGAGAAACATTGCTGATTAGGTGATTGTTGCATATTTTTGATACTGCACTAATCCGGACTTCCTATGGCAGCAGATGAAAAATCAATGATTATCATTGGCGCAGGCTTTGCAGGCCTCGCTGCGGGCATTTACGGCCGCCTCAACGGCTACAGGACCGAGATCTATGAAATGCACAATCTTCCGGGAGGGCTCTGCACCTCATGGAAGAGAAAAGGCTACACATTTGATGCCTGCATCCACTGGCTTGTGGGCTCATCGCCCGAAAGCAGCATGAATAGCATCTGGCAGGAGACAGGCATAGCACCCGGAAGAGAATTCGTTTACGCAGGAGAATACTGCCGTGCAGAAGGAGCCGACGGACGGGCAATCATATTTCATGCTGACACTGACACGCTTGAAAAGAACCTGCTTGAAACTGCACCGCAGGATAAGGAACCAATTATGGATTTCATCCGGGGAATCAGGATGTGCTCGGCATTTGACTTCCCGTCCGAAAACGAACCTCTCCTGACCCGTATCCGGAAACAGATCGGAACGTTTTTTACTTTCATGAAATACGGGAATGAGTTCCGTAAGTGGACAAAAATAACCGGTGAAGAGTTTGCTTCGCGCTTCAGCGACCCGCTCCTGAGGCAGGTATTCCGCGAGATATGGATCCCGGAATTTTCCATGGTCTTCCTGTTTTTCACCTTTGCTTACCTCAGCAAGAGGAACGCAGGTTACCCCATTGGCGGTTCAATGCCTATGTCAGAGGCGTTGGAGAGACGATACAGGGAACTGGGCGGTGTTATACACTATAATAAAAGGGTGGCAAGAATCCTCACCAATGACGGCCGGGCCACCGGGATAAGACTTGTTGACGGAACAGAGTATAGCGCCGGAAGGGTCATTTCTGCAGCCGACGGGCATGCCACACTTTTTGACATGCTTGACGGCAAGTTCCTTGACGCCGGAATCCGCGAGCAGTATGACACATGGCCGGTATTCCATTCGCTGCTCTTCATCTCCCTGGGGGTAAACAGAAAGTTTGACGATATGCCTCTCAGCGTCTCCGGCTTATCCTTCCCGCTGAAGGAACCCGTCATAATAGCTGACAGGATGCGTGACCGCCTGCCGGTGCACATCTATAACCAGGACCCCACCCTCGCTCCTGAAGGGAAGACTGTTGTAACCATCATGCTTGAATCTGATTATTTCTACTGGAAAAAACTGGCGGAAGACCGGTCTTTATATGTTCAGAAGAAGGAGGAGTCAGCCTCTCTGATAATAAAGCTGCTTGAGCAGCGGTTCCCCGGCATAGCAGACCAGGTTGAGGTTACTGACGTGGCCACCCCGCTTACTTTCGAGCGCTTCACCGGCAACTGGAAGGGTTCCTTCGAGGGTTGGCTCATCACCCCGAAGAACTCATATACAATCATGAAACCGATGTCGCAGACCGTGCCGGGACTGAAAAATTTCTACATGTGCGGCCAGTGGGTTGAGCCCGGAGGCGGACTGCCCACCTCCATCATGTCTGCGCGCCGCCTGATTAAGATGATCTGCAGGGAAGACGGCACGAAATTCAAAGCTGTATAACAGCGGCTACAGGGAAGAACCCGGGTGAAGAATCCCGGTGTCCTTGCATGTACAAGAGTCCTATCCTGTTACCGTGCACAAAATGCCAGAACAGTGACCAGCCGGCTCTGCAACCACTTTCGTTTCCCCTCCCAAAAAAATATTTGTGTTTATACAATAAAATATTGTACTTTTACATTATATAAACATCTTATATATTTTGGAAATGATACAAACAGATCTTATCAAGGGTTCACTAAGGACGATAGTCCTCAAGCTGCTGAAAGAGAACGGCCGTATGTACGGGTACGAGATTACCCGTAAAGTTGAGGAGCTCACAGCCGGAAAGATAAAACTGACATACGGTGCACTCTACCCCGTTCTGCATAAGCTTGAGAGCGAGGGCATACTAATAACGGAACAGGAGAACTACAACAACCGCATCCGGGTTTATTACAGTCTCACTGAAAAAGGTCATTCATTGGTATCCGAGAAGATCAGGGAACTGATGGAGTTCATCGAATCTCTCCAGGGTATTGTCAACCCACAGACAGGTCCGACCTATGCCTGAGCTGACGTTCAGTGATATTGACCTTATCAGGAAGGATGTGATGAGCCAGGAAATCTGCTATTCACACCTGGCAGATGAGCTCATTGACCATCTTTGCTGCGATGTGGAGAATGAGATGGCCGGCGGACTCAGCTTCCGCGATGCGTACCACAAAGTGAAGGGCTCCCTGGGACACAGAAGACTCAGGGAAATACAGGAGGAAACTCTTTATTCAGTTGACACCAAATACAGGAATATGAAAAAGACAATGAAAATCTCGGCAATAGCCGGCACATTGATGCTCGGCTTTGCTGCCCTGTTCAAGATCATGCACTGGTCCGGCGCCGGCATCATGCTTACCCTCGGAAGCTTTTTACTGGCTTTCGTTTTCATGCCGTCAGCACTGACGGTTCTATGGAAAGAGACACACAGCGGGAAGAAACTTTTCCTTTATATCTCAGCATTCATTGCTGCGATGCTGTTCATTATAGGAGTGGCTGCAAAGGTACAGCACTGGCCAATGGCCGGACTGATTCTGGCTGTTGCATCACTGTCAGGGATCTTTGCCTTCGTCCCTGCACTTCTGTCCGCGAAGCTGAAGGATCAGGAAAACAAGCCGAAAAAAATAGTCTATATCCTGGGTGCTGCAGGATTGATCTGTTGCATCCTGGGATTACTCTGCAAAATTCAGCACTGGCCCTGGGCAACCATTTTCCTGACAGTCGGGTCAGCAACCATATTTTTCGCTGTATTTCCATGGTATGCCTGGCTGACCTGGAGAGAGGAAAAGAACGTCAGCGCTAAATTCATTTTCATAGTTGCCGGTATGATTGTTCTGATGTTACCGGTTTTGATGCTCAACCTCAGCCTGCAAAGGAACTTTGAGGCAGGTTACTACAAACATCATGAAGAACAGCAGGCTTTGTTTGATTACAGGTTCAGATCAAACCAGTCATTTATCAGTCACTGCACTGACTCCTCTGCTGTACCAATCCTTAAGGAGTTGAATAACAGGACCTCTGAACTGATTTCAGTTATCAACAATACCGAAGCCAGGCTTATTGCCGAAGCTGAAGGGATCCCCGGGGCACCGGCTGTACTGACCAATCAGATAACAGAAACTGAGACAGGGCCAGTAATACAGCTCAAAAAGCTGTACCATCCTTTCCGGACTGTTTCTTTCAGCAACTTCCTGACGAAGGATTCAGACCTGCGTAATGAACTTACAACTGCCTTGAAGAAATATTCCGATTACCTGTCAGGTCAGTTGCCGGCAGACAAATTTGAAATGTACGGGAAACTGCTTGAACCTTCCGTTTACCTGCCGGAAATAAACCCTGAAACCGACAGGGTCACACTGATAACCGGCCTGCATATGCTTGAACTGATGAAAAACGGTATCCTTGCTGCAGAGTCATATGCAATTGAAATGATTTCGGAAGTTAATAACCAGTAAAACCTAAGGCAATGAAACAGAAGATATATACTTTAGGGCTTATCAACACATCGATAATCTTTCTTGGCGCTCTGCTTAAGATCAATCACTGGCCCGGTGGAGGGTACCTTTTGATTCTTGGTATTTTCATGCTCGTAATGGTATTTCTTCCGCTGGCACTGAGAAATCACTACCAGACTGAAGGCGGTAGGAATAATTTACTGCTGCACATTGTGACATGGCTCACATGTTTTGTGGTGTTCGGTGGTATGCTTTTCAAGCTGATGCACTGGCCGGGCGCGGGAATAGCCCTGCTGATAGCCCTGCCATTCCCCTATGTGGTTTTCCTGCCGGTTTTTCTTGTTGTGACCTCAAAGGATAAGAATTTCAGCATCTATAATACTGTTGCCATACTTTTCCTGCTTGCTGGCACATCAATCACCTCTGCACTGCTGTCCCTGAACGTTTCGAAAGATAGGTTAGATGACAGCATGCGGTTGTCGCGCGGCTACAACAGGGTTGAGGCTGTGCTTGATGAGATTCCTGCTGCTGCCGGTCGGGCACCGGTTGAATTCAAGATCGATGAACTCCTTGGTATTATTGATGACTATCAGCGTAAAATATTCTCCGTTGCGGGCATGTCTGAGGAAGAATGGAATAATGATCCACGGACATTCCCGTTTCCGGAAAAAACATCTATCGCAGACAAAGCCCTGTTCATCGGAGGGAATAACCCCACATATGACACAAGACTTCAGGCCGGGCTGGGTGACCTTGTCAGTGAACTTCAGAAGTCTGCTGCCAATGAAGAGATTGCCGGCAAAATACCATTGATCTTTGACTTCTATGAGACGCCCGATGATAAACTGGGGTGGACGCAGGGTATGTTTGTTGTAAACCCCAGGGTGTGGTCACTTATTTATCTTGACGGACTGGAAACAAACCTGAAGCTTATACGGGCTGGATTATGACCCTTAGGAACTGAGCCGTTTGGCGGAGTCCAAGTTATCATACATCTTACAAAAGACAATCTGACAGCCTCATCCCATGAGCATTTGCAAAGGATTTGGCACACCCTTTGCAATTAACTCTGTGAAGAGCGATCTTCATAAAACTTAAAGAGATGAAAAAGTCAGTTATCACATCGGTCCTCGCAGTACTGGCAGCCTTAACGACGACAGTCGGGGCACAGAACTACCCGAAGGAATACCTGGGTCTCCCCGGTGACAACCTCAACCTGTACGCGGTCATGGATTTGTTCCGCAACTCCCCTACCCTTGAAGCATTCGAAAGAAGCCTCAACGACAGGGATTCACGGATCAACAACCTCGACCTCAACGGTGACTGGAGGGTTGACTACATTGCCGTGTCGGACTACCGTGACGGCAGGGTTCACAACATCGTGCTTCGCGCGGTGCTCGGCCGTAACGAGTACCAGGATGTGGCGGTGATAGTGGTTGAGAGGCTGAAGAAAAAGAGGGTTGTGATACAGATCATTGGTGATGAACTTCTCTACGGGAGGAACTACATAATAGAACCTGTCTACGCCAAAAGCCACAGGATCAGGCACGATTACAGCCCGGTCTACTACGGAGGCGTGAACGTCTACAACAACTACTACTACGACATATGGGACTGGCCGGTGGTTGTCCACATCTACAGTCCTTACTACGACGGATGGAGCTCATCATGGTACTGGGGTTACTACCCCACCTGGTATGAGCCCTGGAGCCCCTGGTACTGGGACTACTACTACGGATACCACTCAGGGTGGGACAATCACTATCACAACTACTATCACCACAGTGACCACTACAGGTACAACAGGTATAACGACTTCTACTACCACAGTGTCAGACAGGAGTCGCCCCAGGTACAGCGCAGGATCACTGAAGGCAACTACAGGCAGACCTACTCGAGGCCCGATACCAGGAAAGACGGTGAAGCACTTTATAACAGTACACAGGGCAGGAGATCGGCAGGCAGTCAGCCGGCAGCAGTCGGCAGCGACAGGAGAAGCTCCGCAGCAACCAGCGGCAGGTCAGCAGGCAGTCAGCCGGCATCAGTCGGCACCGACAGGAGAAGTTCTGCAGCAACCGGCAGCAGACCTGCCGGAAATGAGACGGGAACTGTAAGGGAAGGTACCGGTCAGACGAGCCAGACCCGCAGGGCTGCCACCACTCAGTCAACAGTCGGTAGTCGGCAATCAGCAGCCGGACAATCCACAGAACGCCGTACGGTCTCCACAGAACAGAGGACTCCGGCCACTGTACAGAGAAGTTCACAGGCTCCCTCAAACAGGTCACAGTCGACTGTGCAGAAAAGCTCACAGGCTCCCTCAAACAGGACTCAATCAACAGTGCAGAGAAGTTCACAGGCCTCAAGAGGAAGTCAGCAGCCGGCAGTCAGCAGTCGTCAGTCGTCAGGCAGCAGGCAGTCTGTTTCACAGAGGTCATCATCAACTGTCTCCCGGAGTTCTTCTGCACCGGCAGCAAGGTCACAGAGCAGCAGCGGACGCAGCAGCGCAAATGTCTCAAGCCGCAGCAGCAGAAGCAGCAGCAGGAGCAGCGGAACCCCGTCAAGGAGCAGCAGCAGCAGCAGTTCATCAGGGAAATCTGACAACAGCAGCCGTTCATCGCGCAGGTAAGAGCAAGATGCAGTGAGCCAGACGCTCACAGCACACACAATAAGTCAAGGGACGCAGGGAACTACCCTGCGTCTCTTTTTTGTGTAACTTTTACTAATTTTAAACCTTCCGGATTTGAACAATGAAACAGGAAAGCAACTCATTGCGGGCAGTGCTGTTTGCCCTCGCAGGCAACTTCGCGATTGCAGTAATTAAATTCATAGTATCCCTGATATCAGGCAGTTCGGCCATGCTGGCCGAAGCTATCCACTCGGTAGCCGATACTACCAACCAGGTCTTCCTGCTCATCGGCCGCAAACGGTCAGTAAGAGAGGCCAATGAACTGCATGCCTTCGGCTACGGCAAAGAGGAGTATTACTGGGGTTTCCTGGTGGCTGTACTTCTGTTCTTCATGGGCGGATGCTTTTCACTGTATGAGGGAGTACACAAACTGACACATCCCGAACCGCTTGAAAACTACATCTACATCTTTGTGGTGCTGATACTCTCCATCGGTATTGAGCTGAAATCTTTCACCGTGGCCCTTACAGAGTTCAGAAAGACATCTGCCAGCCCCTTACTGAAGGCCGTGAGGGAATCAACCGACACCAATATCTTTGTTATCCTTGTGGAAGATTTTGCTGCCCTGACCGGACTGACGATAGTGCTCATTTCAACCCTGCTCTCGATGGCAAATCCGGTTTTTGACGCAATCGGAACATTGTTCGTCGGCGCGCTGCTGGTGCTTATGTCATTCTTCCTTGCCAACGAGCTGAGAAAGCTGATCATAGGAGAGAACATCTCCCGGGAGATGCGAAACAGGATAAAGGAGACTCTGCACAGCCACCCGGATATCAGGCATATCAACAACATCCGCTCAATGTACATCGGGAACAACAAATTCCTGCTGCTGATATCGGTTGATGTTGAGGACAGGCTCGATGCCTCGGCGGTGGAGTGCCTGACAGGTCAGATCAAAACGGAAATAACGGGCATCTATCCCAATGCCAGATATATATACATCGAAATTGAAGAATAACGGTGCCGGTTTGGCTTTCACGTCATCCGGACGGCTTTCTGACCTACCTTCTGGTGCCCACGAGCGTAATCAGTATGACCCCGCCGGCACCCCTTGAGCCGTAAATAGCTGCGTCAGAGCCTTTCAGCACGCTGATTGACTTGACCATGCGCGGACTGATGTTATCTATCGAATTAACCACCACGCCGTCGACCACGAATAACGGATCAGTGCTGAGCATTATTGAGTTTACTCCTCTGATAGTGATCTTGTTGCCGGTGACTGAAACACCCGGGACCTTGCCCTGGATCATATCGTAGATATTCGTGTATCCTGAGTTTTCTTCAGACTGAGCGTCGATGTAACCGACATCTGTCGTCAGATCCTTCCTCCTGACTGTTCCGTATGCTACATCTATAACCTGTTCGCCTTCAGGCATTTCAAACTTGAAATCCTTCAACGCCTTTCTGCCGTCGAGGACGAAATTGACCTCATTGCCGCCGTCGTACTCAGTTACTGCAGAACCCATATTGGTGGTATATGCCCCAAGGTTTCTGACATCAGGCCGGATCCTCAGCCGGTAAGTCCCATCGCTTTTTGTAACCACTCCCGTGCTGACCCCGTCGGTAATTAAGAGCACTCCTTTCACGGGAGCCATTGCCGTGTCAGATACCGTTCCTGTCACCGTCACCATTTTGCCCTTCTTCTGCCCCATGGCCTGCCCGGCTGCAATGATGACTGTCAATATAAGTAATAAGGTCCTCGCTTTCATTTCGCTTGATTTAACAATCCGCAAGTTATGAAATGGTATGGCATTTCCAAATATGTTGTCCATGCACACGGGGGTCTCCTGACATATGATTCTCCCGGATCCTGATTTCCCTCTTTTTTTTACTAATTTTGCTGCCCTTCATATTGACCAGTATTAATCAGATATTTATGACATTTAACGAGCTTGACCTGGACCCTGAAATTCTTGATGCCATTGAATACATGGGCTTCAGGGAGACAACACCCATACAGGAAAAAGCTATCCCGGTCATTCTTGACGGACATGATCTTATTGCATGTGCGCAGACCGGCACGGGCAAGACGGCGGCATACCTCCTGCCCCTGATGAATGACATAGCCTATCACCGGCCGGCCCACACCCACACCCTTGTCCTTGTTCCCACAAGGGAGCTGGCTCTGCAGATTGACCAACAGGTACAGGGGCTTGCATACACCCTCAACATTACCTCGCTGGCAGTATACGGAGGAGGCGAGGGAAGCGCATGGGACCAGGAGAAAGCTGCGCTGACACATGGTGCAGACATCATAGTTGCCACCCCCGGCAGGCTGATATCACATCTCAATCTGGGATACGTGCAGTTCACCGGGTTGCAGGTACTGGTGCTTGATGAGGCTGACAGGATGCTTGACATAGGATTTTATGAGGATATTATGAAGATCATCTCCTTCCTGCCCAAACAGCGTCAGACGCTGATGTTCAGCGCTACCATGCCTCCAAAGATCAGATCGCTCTCGAAGCACATAATGAAGAACCCGGTGGAGATCTCGCTGGAGATTGCCAAACCGGCCGAGGGGGTGCTGCAGGCTGTCTACGTACTGGAAGAAAACCAGAAGCTGCCACTGCTCAACAGCCTCCTGGCAGATAAGCCCGAATACCATAGCATCCTTATCTTCAGTTCCACAAAAAAGAAGGTGAATGAGATAGTCAGGGGCCTCCGTTCACGCGATTATACGGTTGCGGGGATCTCTTCCGACCTGGAACAGAAGGAGCGTGAGGAGACACTCCTGAAATTCCGCTCGCGGCGGACGCGTGTCCTGGTGGCCACAGACGTGCTGAGCCGCGGTATAGACATCAAGGATATCAACCTTGTTGTCAACTATGATGCTCCCTCTGACGCTGAGGATTATGTGCACCGTGTGGGCCGTACGGCACGTGCTGACACCACCGGGGTGGCAATAACCCTGGTAACCAGGACTGACATGTTTAAGCTCCAGCGGATAGAGAAACTGATAGGGTACCAGGTGTACCGTGCACCGCTGCCTGACTTCATCTCCTCAGGTCACGGAGATGCTCCGGGCCAGCGTCCGTCGCGCCCGCGGTCAGGAAGGAATTTCAGGCGCCGCTGACGGAAGGTTCGCTGCCTGGCGAAGAAAATTCAGACACCGCTGACGTAAGGTTCGCCGCCGGGCAAGGGAATTTCAGGCGCCGCAGAAGGCAGACCCGCTGCACTGGA